>JBARNF010001181.1:0-1637 GCA_049802835.1 Bradyrhizobium sp. | reverse complement strand
AGCCTCATCTGCGCGCCCTCGACGATGGGCGCCTCTGCGAGACGTATGAGTCGCGCATCGCGGCCTGGCAGCTCGGCTGGTTCTCGTCGGGCACGCAAGGGGACGTAGATGTTCGAGCCCACCTACGAGAATGTCCGAGCTGCCGAGTGGCTTCGGTCCGCGCGCTGAGGCAGCGCTGTCAAGCGGCCTGCAGCGACCTCACGGCTGGCCACGCCTCGCCCGGGCACGTAGCGAAGGCTACGAATGCCCAGGCGGGAGTCGAGTCAGGTGCTTCTGATTTCTAACGGCACTTCTGCGGCTTGCACGCCGTGCGCCGGCAGCTGGAGCTAGCGTCGGCTACCAGCCACGTGTCCGCGGGCGGATCGCCAAAAGCGTCAACGTACCGGGCAACCGTGTCTTCGTAGGCGTCATGCAGTGCCTGCGCGTCGTCCTCACCCCGCATCCCGAAGTAGGGGAAGTGATCGAGGAACCGCCCAAAGATCGCGTCGCAGTCCTCGCGGTATGCCGCCGTGTCGAGGATGTGCTGATGCCACATCTCATCGACGATCTGGCATGGCACAACATCCATCTCGGGGTAGGCGAGATGCAGCGCCAAGAACTTGCGGTACTCGCCCTCCATCAGATCCAGCCGGGCTTTGTCGTAGCCCTTGCCCTCGTCGGGATCGGACAGCTTCATCCGAACGTTCGAGAGATCGAGCAGGTCGTCGAGGCGGGCGAGCGCCTCCTCGGTCGTCGGCACGGCAACGGGAACTGAAACAGCCACGGCGCTCCTTTGGTCGCTTGCCGACCATCGTACTCCGTGCTGCTGCGGTCGCCCACGACCTAGTCGGACAATGCGGGGTTTTTCGTCGTAACGGGCGGCGAGTCTCGGGCCCAACGTCTAAGTTGCCCGCATTGCGCCTCTTTACCGACCACCATGGCGAGCGGTCCTTCGGGGCTGAGCCATCGAACGACTGGGGGCGGTGTCGCCAGCCGGGTTGCGGAGGCGCTCGACTGTCAGATGGCGATTGCGTCGAGCACGTGCCGGAGGAATCGCTCGGCGAGGTGCTCAGCGAGTGCAGGGCCAGGTATGAATTCGACGCGCGAGGAGCCAGAATCACTTCCGCGCTGCTGCACCAAATATTGAGCGTGCTCCATGACGGCGAGCGGGAATTGCAGGACGGATGGCGCGCACGCGACCAGCGAGGGCCTCAGCTCAGATGTCTGGTCCGCTTCAACGGCGCGTCATTCGTCGAAGAGGCGCACTTCGTCGGCGTGACGTTCGGCGAGCCGGCGTTCTTCGATGGAGCGATCTTTGAATGTGGCGCCGACTTCAGCGGCGCGATGTTCGATTATCACGCTGACTTCGATCGGGTCATATTCGGAGCAGCCACCACATTTGCCGGAGCTGCGTTCGGTGATCACGCGGGGTTTCAGGATGCGGTTTTCGATCAGCAGACCACCTTCGATGGCGCAGTCTTTCGAGGTTACGTCGATCTTGAGCGTGCACTGTTCCGGCGAGGCGCTTCCTTCAGGGAGGCGACGTTTCAGGAGGCTTATCGAATCGGGCCGCTCGCCGTCGGTGATCTGCTCCAGCTCGACGATTGCCGCTTCAGCAGCCGGGTGACGCTCGAAGGTGCGGCCAGGCGCATCTCGGC
>JBARNF010001180.1:0-1880 GCA_049802835.1 Bradyrhizobium sp. | reverse complement strand
GAGCAATACCAACCGCGGCACCACGGTGGGCGCAGGCGCAGCAGCCACCCCGCCGGAAGCGCCGACCATGACCCAGCCGGCCAGACCAGGCCCCGATCTGCGCACCGCCCCGGCGTCGTCTCCGACCGGCGCGGGCACCGAGAGCGGGGGCCATCTCGAGGCCAATCCTCCGGCGCGGTAAAAACCGGCTGCCTCAAGAACCACGAAGGCCGCGCATGCGCGGCCCTCCTTATTTTCACGCGAGGCGCGTCGAGATCGTCTCGATCAGATCGCAGCGGCGACCTTGTCGAGGCCGATGGTCCGGGCGAGCCGGCGCACCTCGTCCTTCTGGTCGTCGCGCAGTTGCCACAACAGCGGCATCGCGGCGGATTTCAACTGCTGCACCTCGTCCGAATCCGGATCGATCGCCACGGCCCCCGGCTTGGCGGCGCCTTGCCGTGCGGTGTGCACCTTGCGGGCGACGGCGCGCAGCGCGCTCTCGACGGCGGGCCAATAATATTCCTGACTGGCCGACAGCCGCAGCCGCTCCTTGATGCCCGCGATCTGGCCGTCGGACAGCAGCGAATAGGCCTTCTGCACCTCGGGCTTCAGCGGAGAGGGCGCGGGCTCGCTCCTGGCGACGATCCTGGACTTCGGCAGAGCCGGCTCGGCGACAACGGCCGCAGCGGCCGAGGCCTTCGGCATCTCGGGCTCGGCCGGGGCGTAGGCGAAGGCCTGGCGCAGCGGATCCTTCTTCGCCGCGCTCGGCTGCTGCTCTTCGGCAGCCGCAAGTGTGACTACGGCGAGGCGGTCAGCCTTGGCTTCGCGGTTCGAGATCGGGCTCTTCGCCACCACTGGCGGCATCATCGCACCGGCCGAGGGAACGCTGTCCCGTGTCAGGACGCTCGTCACGGCCGCACCGGCGATCAGCACGCCCAGCAAAGCGACAAAAGCGATCGACTTCGTCACGCAAATCTCCGTATCCCGGCGGAAAGACCGCACTTTGCCGAAAACTGGGAGTTAATTAAGGCTTTACGATGCCACAGAAACACATGAGCCACCATTCTGCCCTGTGAACATGGCGGATATTTTTTTGCGACTGCGAACGATTGCTAGGCCGCAGACGAGAGTTCGGCCGCCGTCAGCACGTCGTAGGCGGCCTGGATGTCGGCGATGATGTCGGAGGCCTCCCACAGGGCGGCCGGCTCGACGGAACGAAGGCTGATGGTCCAGTTCCCGCCGCGAGCCGTGCGCGGCACGCTCATGATGTCGAACTGGACACCGCGGCACAGCGGATGCCGCTGCAGGGCATGCCCGACCCGGATCCGGATCTCCTCGAGCGTCGCCCGCTCCTTGCACTGCCCCGTCCCGATGCCCATCGCGCAATTCCGCCAAGTTCAAGCTCGGCCGATTGTGGGACGGGATGGTTAATGGCGGCTTAAGCCAGCGGGCCGTATTTTGCCTCATCGCGGAGCCCCGCTGGGCAGGCCGGCGCGGCGGTACTCATCCACGGTGCGCGCGACAAGCGCCGCGACGGTGGGAATGTCGGTGACCCCCGACGTCGCGTGGCCGGCACTCCAGACGTCGCGCCAGCGCTTCGGCCGCGCCTCGCGCGCGCCGATGTCGATGTCGCTGCCGATCTCGATCGCGCCGCGCGCCGACAACGCCTCCGGATCGAGCCCGGCTGCGACAATGGACGGCTTCAGCATGCTGGTTGGCAGGCCGGTGAAGGCCGAGGTCAGCACGATGTCATCGGCCGAGCTCTCGACCAGCATCGCCTTGTAGCGCTCATCCGCCATGCTCTCGCGCGTGGCGATGAATTTCGTGCCCATATAGGCGAGGTCGCAGCCGAGCGCCTCAGCAGCCCGCAATGCATGGCCGTCGGCGATGCCGCCCGCCAG
>JBARNF010001179.1:0-1619 GCA_049802835.1 Bradyrhizobium sp. | reverse complement strand
ATCCTGGATCGTACTCAGGAATGCGACATCGTCTTCCTCAGCCCGTACCTCCTTTTGCACGAGCGCGTGGCTGTTCACGACGTCACCGATCGTCTTATCGTAGGCGACCACTCCACTCTCGTCGATCACACATGCACTTAACGAATCTAGAGCATACCCCATCGCTTCAACGATGTGGACGTCTTGCCCATCCGCGAGAAGTCCAGCAATATCTGCGGCGACTAGAGCTGCATTCAATGCGAACGAACTTTCCTGAGAACCAAAATCCTCGCTGTCGGGTGTAGCATTAAGAATATCTTCTCGAAGCTGAGCCCAAGAAATAGAGCGCGAACTATCCATCAGTGATTGCCAATACTCCTCTCGTGCTTTCTGAAAGATAGAAAAGTCACGACCCTCGGCGATGCAAAAAGAACGCAACTCGGGGATCATTCTCTCGTAAAGTAGAACTAAAAAAGCGACCTTCTTTCCTGCCACAAATGACAGGAGGTTTGTAACGGCTTCCTTGGTCATAAGCTTCATCATTGACTTATCACTTTAGCGAAGTTGGTATTGCGGTGGCCAGTGCACTAAACGAAGCTGGACCCACAGCGCCGCCGCGCTCATCCATTCTCGGGGCCCGGCGGGCTTCGGCTCGAAGATGAGAACAATCAGGGGCTTGGACGCCGGCTACCGGGATAAGAGCCAAGCCGGGTCGACATCGAGCGCTGCCGCGATCGCCTGCAGCGTCTCGTCCGTTCCCGTCTTACGGCGGTTTTCGAGATCGCTGATGTAGCCCTGAGCCAGCTTCGTTCGCTCGGCGATGTCAGCCTGGGTCAAGCCCTTCCACCGGCGTAGCGCACGGAGCAGGCTATCCCCCGACAGCATGGCAGCCGTGACTTCCGCCGGCAGCCGCGCGTCCTGCCCGTTTTGAAGTGCGGCCATGCATTCATCGAAGACGGCAACATCGTCTGCGTCTTCGAGTTGATCGGCCACTGCGGCGGTGAGCGCGTCGAATTCGGCGCGGGTCAGAACGACCAGTTCGTCGCCGGAAGGCGTTAGGATCGTTTGGGGACGGATCGGGATCATTGTCAGTTTTTCCTGTAGGTGGTTGCCGAGCGGCGCCCGATGTAGATCGCCAGAACAGTAGCGGCGTCTTCGCTGAAGATGATGCGGTAGGCGCCGATCCGGAGCCGATAGCCTTCGCGGCCGGATAGTTTCTTGACGTCGCCCTGACCCGTCATGGCGTAGGTGTTAAGGCCTTCGGTTACGCTGTTGCGTGCATCTTCCGGCAAAGCGTCGAGGTTCTTGGCCGCAGAGTGGGTCATGATGATCGTTTTCATTTGCGTTTTATAGCTATAAGGTGCCAAAGATCAAGGCGCGATATCTCTAATTCAGAGATATTTCAACGAGAAACATTGATGCCCGTCCGATGCATTCCTGGTTCAACGGCATGCATTAGCGGCTCAAGTCCCTGGGGTTACGGTGACAGTGCACAAAACTCCACCTCGCGACCTTCTCACACTCCACCCACCCGACGGGCAATTCCCGCAATCCCCTCATGCGCAAACTGCCCGTCGAGCCAGTTTGTCGCACGCGCGGACCTTGCCACGTCGGGCAAATCACCACGATGATCCCGGCCA
>JBARNF010001178.1:0-2763 GCA_049802835.1 Bradyrhizobium sp. | reverse complement strand
CCCTAACCCTCCCCCACAGGGGGGAGGGAACGTACCTACCGCGCGGCGACTACCGGTGCCCAAACGCAGGGGCTGCAAAATCTACGGCGCCGGCACCTCGCCGAAATTCTTGCCGATCGGCAGCACCGCGTGACGGATCAGCCGCGAGTCCTCCACCGCTGCCTGGCGATGCTTGACCGCCTCGCGATAGACGGGATCGCGGATCATCTCGACGAAGGCCTGCACGGACGGGTATTCGGCGATGAAGCAGTGGTCCCAATATTCGTCCTGCGGGCCGATCAGCATCAGCTCGAAGCGGCCCTGCCAGACGATGCGGCCGCCCAGCCGCTCGAACACCGGGCCGCTCTCGCGGCCATAGGCGGCGTAGGCCTCCGCGCCGCTCGCCTTGCGGCCGTCCGGATAGGCCGCCTCCTTGCGCAGGCGCACCAGGTTCAGCATGTGGATCGGACCGGGGCTGTCGCTCTCCCTGAACTGCGCGAACACCTCCTTGGTCGGATCGATATGGCCCATCGGTTTCCTCGCTCGCGTCGTTGTCGTTTGCTTAACCATAACCGCGCGTTGACGGCGCGAAAGTCCTAATCGCGCGTTAAGCTTTTTCTAACTGGCCCTTAAACTCCGGCCATTACAGTGGTTGGACGGCAGGTCGCGGGCTCGAGTTGCGTATGGCGCGGGGACGGAAACAGAGCGGCGGACGCAAGGAGCCACGATTCGGCCTTGCGGCCGCGATGGCCGATCTGCGTCTCGATCCGAAGGACCGCATTCCCGCGAGCGACGACGCCCCGAAGAAGTCCGCAGCCAAGCGCAAGCCGGTCGAGCCCGACGATGACGTGCCGGCGCGCGCGCCCAAGGCCGCACAGAAGGCCGCCCCGCCCAAGCCGAAGCCGAGCCGCGGCAAGTCGCGCTGGGGCCTGTCCATCGGCCGCATGTTCTACTGGGCGCTCGTCTGCGGCCTGTGGGGCGTCATCGCCCTAGTCGGCGTCGTGATCTGGGCCGGCGCGCACCTGCCGCCGATCCAGTCGCTGGAGATCCCCAAGCGACCGCCGACCATCGAAATCGTGGGCATCGACGGCACCATGCTGGCACAGCGCGGCGAGATGGCGGGCGCCAATGTCGCGCTGAAGGACCTGCCGCCCTATCTGCCCAAGGCCTTCATCGCCATCGAGGACCGCCGCTTCTACCAGCATTTCGGCATCGACCCGATCGGCATCGCGCGCGCCGTCGTCGCCAACGTCCTGCATCGCGGCGTCTCGCAAGGCGGCTCGACACTCACCCAGCAGCTGGCAAAGAATCTGTTCCTGACCCAGGAGCGCACGCTGGCGCGCAAGCTCCAGGAGGCCGAGCTCGCACTCTGGCTCGAGCGCAAATATTCCAAGCGCGACATCCTCGAACTCTATCTCAATCGCGTCTATTTCGGCTCGGGCGCCTACGGCGTCGAGGCGGCGGCACAGCGCTATTTCGGCAAGTCGGCGCGGCAGGTCACGGTCGGCGAGGCCGCGATGCTCGCTGGCCTCGTCAAGTCGCCGTCGCGGCTGGCGCCGAACCGCAACCCGGAAGGCGCGGCCAAGCGCGCGCAGACCGTGCTCGCGGCGATGGCCGAAGCCAAGTTCATCACCGACGCCCAGGCGCAGGCCCAGATCGCCCATCCGAGCGTCGCGGTGAAGCCGGCCGGGGCCGGCACCGTGAACTACGTGGCCGACTGGATCGGCGAGGTGCTCGACGATCTCGTCGGCCAGATCGAGGAATCGATCGTGGTCGAGACCACGATCGATCCAAAGCTGCAGAGCGTGGCCGAAGCCGCCATCATCGACGAGCTCGCGGCCAAGAGCGTCAAGTTCAACGTCAGCCAGGGCGCGCTGGTGGCGATGACGCCGGACGGCGCCGTGCGCGCCATGGTGGGCGGCCGCAACTATGCCGACAGCCAGTTCAACCGCGCCGTGACCGCAAAACGCCAGCCGGGCTCGGCGTTCAAGCCGTTCGTCTATCTCACCGCGATCGAGCAGGGCCTGACGCCCGAGACGGTGCGGCAGGACGCGCCGCTCGACCTGAAGGGCTGGAGGCCCGAGAACTACACCCGCGAATATTTCGGCCCGGTGACGCTGACCCAGGCGCTGGCGATGTCGCTCAACACGGTCGCGGTGCGCGTCGGGCTCGAAGTCGGCCCGAAGAACGTGGTGCGGACCGCGCACCGGCTCGGGATCTCCTCGAAGCTCGATCCGAATCCTTCGATTGCGCTCGGCACCTCGGAAGTGTCGATGATCGAGCTGGTCGGCGCCTATGCGCCGTTCTCCAATGGCGGCTTCAGCGTCGCGCCGCATGTGGTGACGCGGATCAGGACGCTCGACGGCAAGCTGCTCTACATGCGCCAAGCCGAGCAGCCCGCGCAGGTGATCGAGCCGCGCAACACGGCGATGATGAACCAGATGATGCAGGAGACGCTGATCTCGGGCACCGCGAAGAAGGCCGAGATCCCGGGCTGGGTCGCCGCCGGCAAGACCGGCACCAGCCAGGATTTTCGCGATGCCTGGTTCATCGGCTACACCGCCCGTCTCGTCACCGGGGTGTGGCTCGGCAATGACGACAATTCGCCGACCAGGAAGGCGACCGGCGGCGGCCTGCCGGTCGAGGTCTGGACCCGCTTCATGCGAGCGGCGCATCAGGGCGTGCCGGTCGCGGCGCTCCCGAACACGCAGGGCTCGGGTCTGATGCCGACGCTCGCGCAGATCACCTCGCAGATCACCGCGCCGACCGCGCCCGCGCCCAACC
>JBARNF010001177.1:0-4166 GCA_049802835.1 Bradyrhizobium sp. | reverse complement strand
GCGGGGCGGGCGGCGCAGACGACCGGCGACCGGCTCGACACGGTGCTGACCAAGCTCGGTCTCGTGTCGGAGATGGGCCTGGTCGCAGCGCTCGCGAAGTTCCTGGCTCTCGATCTGGTGCGTCCAGACGAGGTTCCGATCGAGCCTGTCTTGCCCGAGCTGGTCGAAGCCGAGTTCGTGCGCCACAATCGAGTGCTGCCGCTTGGGAACAGGGACGGCCGCCTTGTCGTCGGCGTGACGGATCCGTTCAACCACGATCCTGTCAGGGCGCTGGCCTTCCTCACGGGGCTGCCCATCGATATGCGCCTATTCACGGCAGCTGATTTCGACAAGGCGTGCAGCGCGCTCTATCCGATCCACGTGAACTATGACGAGACCCGCGCCGTGGGCGGCGTCGAGGCCAACGAGGCCGACGTTCAGCGCCTCCGCGATCTGGCGAGTGAGGCGCCGATCATCCGGCTGGTCAACCAGATCATCGTCAATGCGGTCGAGGCGCGCGCATCGGATATCCACATCGAGCCGAACGTGGATCAGGTGCTCGTCCGCTACCGGATCGACGGCGTGTTGCGCTCGGTCCAGATTCTCGCGGCGGATTTGCGCGCGGCGATCACGTCCCGCATGAAGATCATGTCGAAGCTTGACATCGCCGAGCGTCGGCTGTCTCAGGACGGACGCATCAAGATTGCGGTGCGCGGTATCGACATCGATTTTCGCGTCTCGACGATTCCGACGGCTTTCGGCGAAAGCGTCGTGCTGCGCGTGCTTGACCGCAATCGGGTGAGCCTGGACTTTGCCGAGCTCGGATTCTCCAATGAGCACATCGCCACGCTCCAGTCGCTCCTGCAGCAGCCCAACGGCATCATCCTGGTCACGGGGCCGACCGGCAGCGGCAAGACGACGACCCTCTATACGGCGCTCAAGGCGCTGAACAACACCGAGCGCAAGATCTTCTCGGTGGAGGATCCGATCGAGTACCAGATGTCTGGTATCAACCAGGTGCAGGTCCAATCCGAGATCGGGCTGACGTTTCCTCATGCGCTGCGGTCGATGCTCAGGCAGGATCCGGACATCATCATGATCGGTGAGATCCGCGATCTCGAAACGGCACGCATCGCCATTCAGGCGTCCCTGACGGGGCATCTCGTCCTTTCGACGCTGCATACCAACAACGCGGCATCCGCGATCACGCGCCTGATCGATATCGGCGTCGAGAACTATCTGCTGGCGTCGACGCTGAAGGGCGTGATCGCGCAGCGTCTCGTGCGCAAGCTCTGCCGGCGTTGTTCTTGTGGTCATCCGCAAGTGAGCTATTGGGCCGAGAGCTTCGAACGGTCCGTTACGCAGGTTCGTGCGCTTGGTGAGCCAGATATCCGCCAGCCACAGGGCTGTGCGGATTGCGGCCAAGTCGGATTCTCCGGCCGTTCGACGATCGCAGAGATGCTGGTTGTCGATGACGAATGTCAAAGTCTGATCCTGGCGAAGGCGGCGGATACGGCAATCGAACGCGCGGCCCGCGAGCGGGGAATGCAGAGCATGTACGAGATGGGCGTTCGAAAGGTCTGGCGCGGCGAAACCACGATTGATGAGGTCCTGCGCGCGACCCGTATGGGATGAGGGCAGCGAGTGCGGCAATGCTGGAGGGCAGGGACATGGGAACGCTGCTAACGACGGTTCGTGCGGCTCGTCCGCGCGAGCTGGCGCGGTTGGCTGTCAACTGGTGGTGCGGGGAATTCGTCAATCTGCTGCCGCAACGGATGGCGGCCTCGCTGACCTCCGGCGGCAGAGCGAGGATCGTAGTCGACGGCTGCGCTTCGAGTGTCACGCTTCGGCTCATCGATCCGGGATCTGGGATCGACGTCTCGGAGACCTCGGATGAAGAAGGGATGATGGCTGCGATCGAGGCCATCATGAAGCGTTACGGCTTTGACCGGCGCGACGTCGATCTCGGCTTGCGATTGCCTGAACAGGACGTCTTTCGCCGCGACCTCATGCTCCCGGCCGAAGCGCGCGATTCGATCAATACCATCGTGCCGCAGGATCTGCTGCGCCGAACGCCCTTCAAGGTACAGGACATCTATTCCGACCATGTAGCGGGCGCATCTCCGGACGGCCGCATTGCCGTTCGGCAATGGGTCACCCGACGAGGGCGTGTGCAGCAGGCCGCCGATGAGCTCGGGCTTCCGGTCGAGCAGATCGCGTTCGCCGTCTTCGGCGACGATGAAGGGGCACCTTCGATCCGCCTGGCCCGCAAGGCTGAAGTTCGCAATTCGTACCGGATCGCAATCGCGGCGCTCTGTTGCACGACCATTGTCCTCGGGGCGGGCTTCGCGGGCATGACCTATGCCCGGCAACAGACTGCGCTGGATCGGTTAGAGGCCGATATCGCGATCGCACGCCGGAACGCAGAGCGCGTCCGCTCGGTGGTCGATCAATTGCGGGAGCGGCAAACAGCGCTGGTGCGGCTTCGCCTGCAGCGGAGCGAGTTGCCAGGACTGATCGACGTCTGGGACGAAACCACACAGCTTCTGCCAAAACACTCCTGGCTGACGGAGTTGCGGCTTGTCGAGGGGGGCGGCTCCCGCAGCGCGACGGTCATATTGACAGGGTTCTCCGCTGCAGCGCCTAGCCTCGTCAGCATTCTCGACAGGTCGAAATTCTTCATCGACGCCACGCTGACATCACCGGTCGCAATGGATCCAATCGAAGGCCGGGAGCGCTTTTCGCTTCAGGTCAAGATTCGGCTGCCTGATGCACTCAAGGAGGCGACACAATGAAGGTCTCTTTTAAGCTCGATGCTCAGTTCGCGCGTCGCAGCCTGTTCGTCCTCGGAAATTTTGTCATGCTGGGCCTTGCGATTTGGGTGATCGTCGTGCCGATCGATAAGATGTTCGCCGAGCGCGCGGCCCGCATTGAGGATCAACGGCTGTTGCTGGGAAGGCTGAGGGCGATCGCGGCGCAGGCATCGGCTGTCGAGGCGCTCTCGGCCGAAACGGAGTTGCAGTTTCAGGGCGGGGAGTTTCTGACCGGCGCCAATGACAACGTGATCTCGGCCGATCTGCAGACGAAGTTGAAGACGATCTTGGGTAGTTCGGGTGCCCAGTCCCGCGCCATCCAGTCCTTGCCCAGCCGGACGGTGGATCGGATCAGGTATAGTGGAGTGCGGGTCGATCTTTCGGGGCGGTTGCCATCGGTGATGCACGTGGTTCATGCCGTCGAGAGCGCGAGGCCCTACTTGTTCATATTCAGCGCGACGCTGAAGAGCGGACCCGCCCTGCGGCAGGGCACGGCCGAAGAGGCGATGCTTCAGGTGCAGCTCGATGTCTATGGTGCAATCCAATGAGGCTACCGGCGAGATGGCGCGTCACTTCGCCGGTCGGAGTGCTGGCGGTCCTGGGCACAATCAATCTGGTGCTCGGAGCGAAATTGGTGATACTGGGATTGGGAGAAGAAACGGTGGGCTCGCAGCGCGCAGCATGGAACGCTGAGCTACCGCGCTCGATGGTGGGCCATGCGGAACGGCCGCGCGCGGATGCCTACACAGAGATCGTCGCTCACCCGGTCTTCTCCAAGTCGCGCGAGCCGTTCGTTCCGCCTCCACCCGCAGCGCCTCTCCCTGTCGGTCCCCAGCAGACAGCGACCGCGGATCCTGGCCTCATTGTCGGCGGTATTACGATAACGGGTCGGGCGAGTAAGGCCTACCTGTTGAGCAAGGCCGGTGGCGGAGTCGGCTCCTGGGTTGACGAAAAAGAGATGTTCCAGGGCTGGAAGGTGAAAACCATTGATGCGTCAGGTGTCCGGATCGAGCAGGTCGGCCGTGTGATCGAGCTACAGCTCTATCCGCGGAATTGAGTTGCGATCGAGGCCCCCGAGATCGACGGCGCTTAGGCAACCGCATGTGGGACAAGATAGATTAGCGAACTCAATTGAGTCGCCCGTTCTCTTGCGAAACGATGGCAACCAAAAGACCCAATTGCAGAAATGTGCCCACTCACGCAAAGAGTGGAGGCGCCGGCAAGTCGTGCCACGACATAAATCCATCGCAAAAAGCCAAACGGCACCGACCACGACTACGGCCCCCGCAAGCGAGTTAAGTCCTCCCAAGGCCCACGATCGAATGGTTGTGTCTGACGTTCAAGGCGGCTAGAGGATAAGTCACTGTAAGGTGC
>JBARNF010001176.1:0-26720 GCA_049802835.1 Bradyrhizobium sp. | reverse complement strand
GTTCGCCGGCGTCGGCGACCCGCACCAGGGAACCCGCATGCGCGCGTAACGCGAAGAGATACGGTCCGAACTCGTCATGAAGTTCGCGAGCGATCTCCTTGCGCTCGATGTCCTGCAGCGACACGGTGCGCTCCGCCAGGCGCCGCTTCTCCTCCACGGCCTCGCCGAGCGCGCCGGCGAGATGGTTGAGCTGGCCGCAGAGCGCAGCGAGCTCGGGCGCGCCGCCCGGCTTGACGCGAGCGTCATAGGCGCCGGCCTCGATCCGGCTCATCGCCTCCGACAGATCCGACAGCGGCGCCAAAGCGCGGCCGACCACCAGCATCGTGATCCCGAACAGGGCCACACCGACCAGCGAGCCGACGACGAGCTGGGTGATGATCCCGTCCCAGATCTCGGCGATCTCGTCGTCCGGGTGAGACGTGATCACCAGCGTATCGGCCTTCCCGGCGACGGTCACCGGCATGCTCACCGAGGTCTTGTCCGGATGCACCAGCGCGATGAACCACGCCGGTGCTGCCCGGCCCACGCCCGGGGAGGGCTGCGGCTGCACCGGCATCGCCTGCCGGGTCACGCTGACATGCCGCAGCTGTCCGAGATCGCCGACGATCCGGTTCAGCCGGGCATCCGGGTCCGGCGCGTCGTTGACCTCGTCCATGATGGTTTCGACGAAGGCGCGCGCGAGGCGGATGACGCTCTGATCCTCGGCCAGAACGCGCGGCGCCGCTTCCAGTGCCAGGCGTCCGATGTTGATCGCGAGCCCCAGCGTCAGAACCAGCGCCAGCAGCAGGTTGATGCGCGCCCGCAACGATAATTTCCGCCACATTTTCTTCGCCTCGAGGCCACGGTGTTCCTGCGTGCTCACGTTGACAGACAAATCCGCGAGCGATCTAATCGCAGCATGACCCAACATCGCGCTGGATGCATCTATGATGCACCGCAACAATGACGCGATGCAGACGTCCGGGACCCCAAGGCCATGCGCGTTCTGATCGTTGACGACCATCCCATCGTGGCATCGGGCTGCCGTGCCCTGCTGTCGACCGATCCGGACCTCGAGCTGCTCGAAGCAGCCGATGCCGAGAGCGGCGAGGCCAGCTTCGTCGCGCGGCGGCCTGACGTCAGCGTGATCGACATCAACCTGCCGACCGTCTCGGGCTTCGAGCTGGCGCGCCGCATTCTCGCGCGCGATCCGACGGCCCGCCTGATCATGTTCAGCATGAACGACGATCCGGTGTTCGCGGCGCGCGCCATCGACATCGGCGCCAAGGGCTACGTGTCGAAGAGCGGCGATCCGAACGATCTGGCCGAAGCGATCCGCGAGGTCGCGCGGGGCGGCAGCTACCTGCCGCCCTCCATCGCGCGCAGCATCGCGTTTGCGGGCGCGGCCGTCGCGCAGAGCCCGCTGACGAAGCTGACATCGCGTGAGCTCGAGATCCTCAGACTGCTCAGCGCCGGCAAGAGCCTCTCGGAAATTGCCTGGCTGATCCACTCGTCCTACAAGACCGTCGCCAACACGTCCTCCATCATACGCCAGAAGCTCGGCGTCAGAACGTCCGGCGAGCTGGTGCGTTTGGCTATCGAGAACGGCGTCGCTTGATTTGAGGTCAGCGCGCGGTGCGTTCCGCCGCTCCAATGGCTTTTGCCGAACAGGATGATCCCATGACGCTCACGACCGTGTCCCAGAACAAATCCCATGGCGGCGTCCAGGGCGTCTATCGGCATGCGAGCCAGGAGACCGGGACCGAGATGACGTTCTCGGTGTTCGTGCCGCCGCATGCCGATGGCGCCAAGCTGCCGGTCGTCTGGTATCTCTCGGGCCTGACCTGCACCCACGCCAATGTCACCGAGAAGGGCGAGTTCCGGGCCGCCTGCGCCGAGCTCGGGCTGGTCTTCGTGGCGCCCGACACCTCGCCGCGCGGCGACGGCGTGCCCGGCGATCCCGACAATGCCTATGATTTCGGCCTCGGCGCTGGCTTCTATGTCGACGCCACGCAGGAGCCGTTCGCAAAGAACTATCGCATGTGGAGCTATGTGACCGAGGAGCTGCCGAGCGTCGTCGCGGCGAACTTCCCGGTCGACCCGCGCCGGCAGTCGGTGATGGGCCACTCGATGGGCGGCCATGGCGCGCTCACCGTGGCGCTGCGCAATCCGAGCCGCTATCGCGCCGCCAGCGCGTTCTCGCCGATCGTGGCGCCGTCGCAGGTGCCGTGGGGACAGAAGGCGCTGTCCGGCTATCTCGGCGGCGACAAGGCCGCCTGGCGCAAGCACGACGCGGTGGCGCTGATCGAGGACGGCGCGCGAGTCTCCGACCTGCTGGTCGATGTCGGCGGCGCCGATCAGTTCCTGACCGTGCAGCTGCAGCCGGAGCTCCTGAAGACGGCCTGTGAGAAAGCCAACATCCCGCTGCTGCTGCGCAAGCAGGAAGGCTACGACCACAGCTACTACTTCATCTCCACCTACATGAGCGATCATCTGCGCTGGCACGCGGCGCGGCTCGGCGGCTGACGTCAGCCGCTGCCCGATTTGCCCGTCGGGCGCGTTGACGTGCGCACGGCGCGCATTTCATCGTCTGCGCCACCCCATCGGGGCCTGCGCGCAAACGGCGATTTCCATCGGCGTCACAAGGTGATCACCCCTGTCCAGTCCTCGCCAGTCCTCGGGCGAAAAAGATTTCTCTTTCGTTTTTCCAGAAAGAATGATTGTATCGCGCTGTCCCGCCTCATCGAGAGGGCGTATCGCGGTCGTCACGAACGTGGAGCGCGGGATGCGGTGGACGCCGGCGGCGCGCAGCATGCCCGGGGCAAAACGTGCCCCGGTGCATGCGGACGAACGCGCCACGGCGTACGGCCAAGTCGCGTGGTCCTGGCATCCCGATGCCGATGCCTCGCGGCGGCGTGCGAGAAGCGCGTCGTCGCGGACGGTGACCAGAAAGCCCGGCGCACCGGGGAGATCGCGAAGCAACCGTGAAAACCATCGCGCAGGGAGGGCCGGGATGTCCCAGCCGAACCTGTGGTACTGCCGCCTGCATTCTTTTCTGCAGGCGGGCCATGGGGGCGGCAGGCTCCCGGCCTTCCCTGCGCCTCTCTTTGTTTCGAGGGGCGGTCGACAACGCAAAGCTCGGGCGTCATCCGCCGCGAGAACGCAGCGTCATATCCCGCCGTCTATTGCGCCTGCGGCGCGCCGTAGTTCGGCGCCAGCACGCGGTTGCGGATCAGCCAGGCCATGGTGCGCGTCCAGGATTCGTCGGTGTTGCCGCGCATGTCGGCGGTAACAGCCGCGACCGGCTTGCCGCTGCGAACGTCGTGCAGGTAGATATTCATGTTGAGGATGAGGTTGGAGACCTTCTGCACCGTTCCGGTGATGGCGAGATCGGCGCCGATGTCGGAAGCGAGCTTGACGTCGCAGCCGCCGCAGGCCTGCAGATTGCTGTGGTGCGCCGCATCGTTAACGGGGGCGATGTCGAGCACGCGAAATTGTCCCGTCTCCTGCAGCGCAGATCGCAGCTGCTCGGCCGCATGCGCCAGCCGCGCCTGCTCGTCCTTGCGCGGCCCTTGCATCTCGCCCTGCAGGCTGGTGTCGATCAGCTCGAAATCGAACACCGCCACCTTGGCGGGCTCAGCGTGCAATGGTGTCGCAAGCATCACGAGCAACGGCGCGAGGAGAACAACGAGTTTCAAGGTCGTGATCCGAATGACGCTGATACAGCCAAATGTGGGGTTGAAAGCTAGGCCAATTCGGTCATCTTGCAAGACGAAACCTCGTCCGGCACGTGATGAGGGAACAATGGGAGGACATGTGGTCCGGGGAGTTCTGGCCCGATGCCTGATCGGCACGATCGGCCTCATTGCTGCCGCAACCGCCGCTCGCGCAGCGGAGCCGGTCGACATCGCGATCGGCTATCTCGGCCGCGCCGGCGCGCCGCAGACATTGTCGCCGCTCGACCAGCCGGCTCCCGATGATGGCGTGGCCGGCGCGCGGCTCGCGATCGAGGACAACAACACCACGGGCAAGTTCCTCAACCAGCGCTTCACCCTGATCGACCGCCGCGTGAAGGACGACGAGGATGCGGCGCAGGCGGCCAATGACTTGGCCTCCAAGACCGGCTTCATCCTTGCCGACCTGCCTGCGGGTACGCTGTTGAAGGTCGCTGACAGCTTGCGCCCGCGCGGCATCACCTTGCTCAATGTCGGCGCCACCGACGATCGCCTGCGCGAGCAGGACTGCCGCGCCAATGTGATCCATGTCGCGCCGACGCGCTCGATGCTGGCCGACGGCCTTGCGCAATATCTGGTCTGGAAGCAGTGGAAGCGCTGGCTGCTGGTCACCGGCTCGCACGACAACGACAAGCTGTTCGCCGACGCGCTGCGCCGCGCCGCCACCCGCTTCGGCGCCAAAATCGTCGAGGAGCGCACCTTCGAGGACACCGGCGGCGCGCGGCGCACCGACTCAGGCGTGACGCTGATCCAGCGCCAGATGCCGGTGTTCACGCAGAAGGCGCCGGCCTATGACGTGCTGGTCGCCGCCGACGAGAGCGAGGTGTTCGCCAACTACCTGCCCTATCGCACCTGGGATGCGCGTCCCGTGGCCGGCTCGGCGGGCTTGAGGCCCACCAGCTGGGACCCTTCGCAGGACCAGTGGGGCGCCACCCAGCTGCAGAACCGCTTCATGAAGCTGGCTTCTCGTCGGATGGACGCGTTGGACATGCAGGCCTGGATGGCCGTGCGCATGATCGGCGAGGCGGCGTCGCGGACCAACTCCGGTGACGCCAAGACGCTGTCCGACTACCTCAAGAGCCCAAACTTCACCATCGCCGCCTTCAAGGGCACAAGGCTTTCCCTGCGCGACTGGAACCTGCAGCTGCGCCAGCCAATCCTGCTGGCCGACGGCCGCATGATCGTCTCGGTCTCGCCGCAGGAGGGCTTTCTGCACCAGGTCTCCGAGCTCGACACCCTCGGTGTCGACCGCCCCGAAACCAAGTGCAAGCTGCAATGATGTCGGATCGAACCATGCTGATGACACTACTTAGTCCGACACGCTGGAAGCCGTCGCATTGGCGTCGTGGCTTGCAGGAATCCGTCTGCGAGGAAACGATGAACGGCGACGCCAGCGCGATGCTCGCCTCTCCCCGCGTGCGGGCAGAGGCCGGATTGCATCGCAGATGCAATCCGGGTGAGGGGGATTCTCCACGCACCGTGCTCGCGGAGAGAGCCCCTCGCCCCAACCCTCTCCCCGTGAAGAACGGGGAGAGGGAGCCCACCGTCCATGCCGCGAAATCTCCAGTCCAACTTGGAGACCGAGCGACACAACAGAAGCAAGAGCGGCTGTTACCTCGCTTGGATGCATCCATCTGCGAGGAAACGACGAACGGCGACGCGAGCGCGGTGCCAGCCTCTCCCCGCGTGCAGGGAGAGGCCGGATTGCATCGCAGATGCAATCCGGGTGAGGGGCTCTCTCCACGCACCGTGCTCGCGGAGAGAGCCCCTCACCCCAACCCTCTCCCCGTGAAGAACGGGGAGAGGGAGCCCACCGTCCATGCCGCGAAATCTCCGATCCAACTTGGAGACCGAGCGAGAGATCGTCGCTCGCCTTGCAAGGCTGGCGAACGTGACCCACAACGCTTTCCTCTCGCAGCCTGCCTGCTCGCCGCGTCACTGTGGCTGGGGCACGCCGCACCCGCTTCCGCCTTCGTCGCCTTCGTCTCCAACGAGAAGGGCAACACGGTCTCGGTGATCGACACCGACACCTGGACCGTGACCAAGACCATCAAGGTCGGCCAGCGCCCGCGCGGCATCGAGTTCACGCGCGACGGTAAGTTCGTGATGGTTGCGGTCGGCGACGACGACACCATCCAGGTCATCGACGCCAGGAAGCAGGAGATCGTGGACACCCTGCCCTCCGGTCCCGATCCCGAATTGTTCGCGCAGGATGCCGCCGGCACGACGCTCTACGTCGCCAACGAGAACGACAACACGGTCACCGTGCTCGATCTGCAGAAGCGCGTGCGCATCGGCGACGTCCAGGTCGGCGTCGAGCCGGAGGGCATGATGCTCAGCCCGGACGGCAAGATCCTGATCTGCACCTCCGAGACCACCAACATGGCGCATTTCATCGACACCGCGTCGCGCCAGATCGTGGCCAACGTGCTGGTCGATGCGCGGCCGCGTTATGCCGAGTTCAAGAGCGATGGATCGGAGCTATGGGTGTCCGCCGAGATCGGCGGCACGGTCTCGATCATCGACCCGGCCAAGCGCGAGGTCACCGGCAAGATCAAGTTCGCCGTTCCCGGGCTGCGCAGCGAGGCGATCCAGCCGGTCGGCATCAGCCTGACCAAGGACGGCAAGACCGGCTTCGTCGCGCTCGGTCCGGCCAACCGTGTCGCGGTGATCGACGGCACCACCCATGAGGTGAAGAAATATCTCTTGGTCGGACAGCGCGTCTGGCACACGGCGTTCACCCCGGACGAGAAATACCTGCTCGTCACCAACGGCGTCTCCAACGACGTGTCGGTGATCGACGTCGGCGCGCAGAAGGTGATCAAGACGATCCAGGTCGGCGAGCTGCCCTGGGGCATCACGATTGCACAGCCATGATGACGCAGAACGCCTCCGCTCTCGATTCCAACGGCCCCGCGCAACAGCCGGACGCCAGCCAGGTCCCGGCACTGTCGATTGCCGGCGTCAGCCATTCCTACGGCGCCCGCAAGGCGCTGATCGACGTCAGCTTCGCGGTGAGGCCTGCGAGCTTCACCGCCCTGCTCGGCCTCAACGGCGCCGGCAAGAGCACCTTGTTTTCGCTGATCACGCGCCTCTTTGCTGTCCAGACCGGTCACATCGGCATTTTCGGTCATGACATCGGCCGCACGCCGGGCGAGGCGCTGCGGCTGCTCGGCGTCGTATTCCAGTCGCGCACGCTCGATCTCGATCTGTCGCTGACGCAGAACCTGCTCTATCACGCCGCGCTGCACGGCATCTCGCGCCGCGAGGCCCGCGCGCGCAGCGAGGAGCTGCTGGCACGGATCGGCCTCGCCGACCGCGCCGGCAGCAAGGTGCGCGATCTCTCCGGCGGCCAGATGCGCCGGCTGGAGATCGCCCGCGCCCTGCTGCACCGGCCGCGCCTGCTGCTGCTCGACGAGGCCACCGTCGGCCTCGACGTCAAGGCGCGCGCCGACATCCTCACTCATGTCCGCCAGCTCGTCGCCGAACAAGGCATCGGCGTGCTCTGGGCGACGCACCTGTTCGACGAGATCGCAGCGACCGATGACCTCGTCGTGCTGCATCAGGGCCGTGTGCTGGCACGCGGTCCGGTGCCGCGCGTCGTCACTGAAGCCGGCGCCTCCGACGTCAACGCCGCGTTCGCGCGGCTGACCACCCAGGCGAGCCCGCTTCAGGCCGGTTCTACGCGGAGCTCGGAGCCATGACTGTTACCACCATCACTCCACCGCGCAGCGGCTTCTCGGCCGGCGAATACATCACCTGCCTCACCGGCATCGTCTGGCGCGAAGGCTTGCGCTTCCTGCATCAGCGCGAGCGCTTCGTCTCGGCGCTGGTGCGGCCGCTGGTCTGGCTGTTCATCTTCGCCGCCGGCTTCCGCCAGGTGCTCGGCATCTCGATCATCCCGCCCTACGAAACCTACATCCCCTACGAGGTCTACATCGCGCCTGGCCTGATGGCGATGATCCAGCTGTTCAACGGCATGCAGTCGTCGCTGTCGATGGTCTACGACCGCGAGATGGGCAATATGCGCACCCTGCTGGTGAGCCCGCTGCCGCGCGGCTATCTGCTGTTCTGCAAGCTGCTCGCCGGCACCGCGGTCTCGGTGCTGCAGGTCTACGCGTTTCTCGTCATCGCCTGGTTCTGGGACATCACGCCGCCGCCGATGGGTTATCTCACGGTGCTGCCGGCGCTGATCCTGTCCGGTCTGATGCTGGGCGCGCTGGGCATGCTGATCTCCTCCGGTATCAAGCAGCTGGAGAATTTCGCCGGCGTCATGAACTTCGTGATCTTCCCGATGTTCTTTGCCTCCTCGGCGCTCTACCCGCTGTGGCGCGTCGAGGAAGGCAGTCCCTGGCTCGCTTATCTCTGCGAGGCCAATCCCTTTACCCACGCGGTCGAACTCATCCGCTTCGCGGTGTATGGCAAATTGAACTGGATTTCGTTGGCCGTGGTCGCAGGCTGCACTGCCGTGTTCATGATCGGCGCGATCCTCGCCTACGATCCTTCGCGTGGTTTGGTGCGGCGTGGTCCCGGAAGCGAGGCATGATGTCGAGATCATTGTGGGCAGCGATCATGCTCGTTGCGGTTTCGGCAGGCGGCGCGCTGGCCGCCGATCCGCGTTATCCGGACTGGCCCTGCCCGCAGGCCAAGGTGCCGGAAATCTCGATCGCCGCCGTCTGGGCCGGCCCGGCCATCGATGACGTCGGCGCGAGCTGGAAGGACGATGCGAAGGTCTCGGCGCTGGTCGCCAAGCTCGCCGCGCGCCGCGTCCCGCTCGAAGAGGCGCAGAAGGACATCGCCGATTTCCTCACCGGACCGGCCGAGGAGAAGGCGCGCAAGGGCAAGCTGCTGTTCGCCGGTCTGTTCGATACGCTGAACGCGCAGCGCACCTCGGTCATGAACGGCCTCGAGCGTGTGATGCGCAAGCAGCGCGAGGCTGTCGACAAGGTGCGTGGCGATACGGTCGCGCTGCAGGAGCTGCAGAGCGGCGCGACGCCGGATCAGGCCAAGGTCGAGGAGCTGGCCAACCAGTTGAATTGGGAGACGCGCATCTTCGAGGATCGCCGGCGGGTGATGAAGTTCGTCTGCGAAGTGCCGACCGCGATCGACCAGCGCCTGTTCGCACTGGCCCGCGAGATCCAGCAGGACATGGAGTAGGTCTGCGGATGGCGCTCGTCAGACCAGAAGACCATGTCGAGCGATTGCACCGCCGCCTCAACATCGTCATGCGCGGGCTTGTCCCGCGCATCCACGTCCGGCCGCGTGGCACGACGTGGATGGCCGGGACAAGCCCGGCCATGATGAGCAAAAAAACGAGCCACGTCATCGTTGGTCACGAGCCGGAGCGCTCACTCCTCCGGCCGCGGCTCGGGCTGCGTCTGCTGCAGCGGCAGGTCGGCGCGGCTCCAGCCGTCGGTGCCGTCCGGATACCAGGCGACGTTGCGATAACCGTAGGTCAACGCCCGCCTGGCGGTGTTCCACGACATCCAGCAGTCTTCAAGGCAATAGAACACGAGCAGGCGACCGGGATCGCCGCCCGACGCCTGGGCGAGCCCGCGCTTGAGATAATCCTCTGTCGCCGGCGCCAGCACGCCATAGCCGGTATCGGGCAGCCAGACGCTGCCGGGAATGTCCTGGCGCGGCTGCTCGCGCCACACCGTCCCTTCCGGCAGATTCTTCGGCTTCGGCGGCCGCGGCAGGACATCGATGAAGACGGCGGATTTCGCGCGCCAGATCGCTTCGGTGTCCTGCGTCGACAGCACACGCGCGCCGGCGAGCGTGGTCGGCACCGGCGCGCGGTAGTTTTCAGTGCGATAGCTGTCCGGCTCCGCCACGAGATCGTCGGCCCTCACCGCAGGGGCGATCAGCAGCGCGCCTGCCAACACCACCGCGGCGAGCCGAACGCTCATGGCGACGTCTTGGCCGCAGCCTCGGCGGTGATCCGATGATTGCCCTCGTCCAACAACGGCACGCCGTAGTCGAGCAGGATTTTGTTGATCTCCGGCTGGTTCTCTTGAATCAGCTTGTTGAGCTGGCGCCGCCAGTTCTGGTCGGCGCCGCGGACCCCCATCGCGATGCGATAGATCAGCTTCGGTCCGGTGGTCTCGCTGACCAGCGGCGTCACGTGCAGCTGCGGGTTCGCCTGTTTGGCATAGTAGCCGGCCATCGGGCCCCACAGCACGCCGGCGTCGATCTCACCGGATTTGAGGTCGTTGATCATCGCCTCGGCCGAGGAGTCGACCCGCGTGTCGATCATCAGCGGATAGGGCTTTGCCGTTGTCATCAATCCGGCCAGCGCCATGTTGGTCGCCGGCGGTGTGCCCGCCACGATGCCGATGTGCTTGCCCTTGAGCTTGGCATCTTCCAAGGTCGCGACATCGGCGAGATCGGAGCCCGGCTTGGTCACGATCGCGTAGGACGTCCGGTAATACGGACTGGTGCTCTGCACCAGATCGTCGCCTTGCGGGAAGCCCATGATCACGTCGCAGCGATGCGAGCCAAGCGTGAGGCGCACGAAGCCGGTGGCCTGCGGAAAGAAGGTGTAGTCGACCTTCTTCTGCAGCTTGGCGGCAAAGAGCTCGGCAAGCTTGTTTTCGAAACCCTCACCTTTTTCGTTGGAGAACGGCAGGTTACGCGGATCGGCGCAGACCCTGAGCACCTTGGGATCGACCAGCTCGATCGACAGGTCCAGGCCGTCATTGCTTTGCGCGCGCGATGGCGCAGACCCCAGCAAGGTAAATCCCGCGGCCAGAGCCAACAGCCAGCGGACATGAACGTGACGCTTCGTCATCCGTATTTCCATCCCTATGGAGCGCATCGAGGTATTTTTAAAAATGCTAGGCTGCCGGCCTCGCGAGCGCAACAGCTGCTGACATCGCGAAGAGTTGACCGCATGCTGCGGCGCAACTTGCGCAATGGAACGAGCCCCTTCCGAGCAAGCGAGGCGAGCCGATGGTGAGGCAGCTCATGGTCCGCTTCGCGCTCTGCTGCGCCTTGGTTCTCGGTGCCGCCCTGCACGCCGCACAACGAGAGCTCGAGGTCGAGGAGATTGCACCCGGCGTCTTCGTCCATATCGGGCAGACCGCGCTGATGAATGCCGAGAACGAGGGCGCGATCGCCAATGTCGGGTTCGTCATCGGCTCCGATGCGGTCGCCGTGATCGATACCGGCGGCAGCGTCCGCGAGGGACGCGCCCTGCTCGCGGCGATCCGCGCCCGCACCACCAAGCCGATCCGCTATGTCGTCAACACGCACGCCCATCCCGACCACGTGTTCGGCAACGCTGCGTTCCAGAACGACGGCACGAGCTTCGTGGGTGCCAGGAATCTGCCGCGCGCGCTGGCGGTGCGCGGGCCGCACTATATCGAGGCGTTCCGCCGTTTGATGGGCGGAGAGCTGATCGATGAGGTCCGCCTCGTCGCGCCGTCGATCGTGGTCGACGGGGAGATGCCGCTCGACATCGGCGGCCGCACCCTGACGCTGAAAGCCTGGAGCACCGCTCACAGTGACTGCGACCTGACCGTCCTTGATGACCAGAGCCGGACCCTGTTCGCCGGCGATCTGGTCTTCCTGCGTCACGTCCCTGTGATGGACGGAAGCCTGCGCGGCTGGATTGCGGATATCGGAGTTCTCGCTGAGGTCCCTGCAGAGCGCGTGGTGCCGGGCCACGGACCCGTCAGCCCCTGGCCGCTGGCGCTCACCGACGAGCGCCGCTACCTCGACACATTGGCTCACGACGTTCGCGGCATGATCGCGGCCGGCAAGCCGATTGCCGATGCCGCGACGGCTGCTGCAACGGAACGCGGCAAATGGGAGCTATTCGACGACTACAACGCCCGCAACGCGACCGCGGCGTTCTCAGAATTGGAATGGGAATGAGGGGCGCGACGCGTTATGATGATTTCAACAGCCGTCCTGGGAGGACTGCCATGATCCGGTCCCGCCTGTCATTGTCCCTGCTCTTGAGCTTCGCATTCGCATCTGTGTTCGCACCTGCGAAAGCCGCTGAAAGCTACGATCCCTGGCCAGGGCTGGTCCAGGACATCTTCAACAACAAGGCGATGCAGGACGGCGCCGACATCCTCGCGATCGAGATGCCGACCCGCGCAGAGGACGCATCGGTCGTGCCGGTCACCCTGCGCAGCAAACTGTCTCCCGCCGATGACCGCCGGATCAGGACGATCACGCTGGTCATCGACCAGAATCCCGCGCCGATGGCCGCCAAGTTCACGCTCGGCGCTGACGCCAACGTGACGGCGATTTCGACCCGCGTCCGCGTCAACAACTATACCGACGTGCATGCCGTGGCCGAGCTCACCGACGGCCAGCTCTACGTCGTCAAGACCTTCGTCAAGGCCTCCGGCGGCTGCTCGGCGCCGGCTGCGAAGAATCCGGACGAGGCCAAAGCGCATATCGGCCAGATGCGCTACCGGCAGTTCGGCCAAGCCGGCCATGGCGCGACCAGCGGCATGCGCGAGGCGCAGGTCATGATCGGGCATCCGAACAATTCGGGGCTGCAGATGGACCAGCTCACGCAGCTCTACATCCCGGCCTTCTTCATCGACCGGCTGACGCTGTCCCAGGACGGCAGCCTGGTGCTGTCAGTCGAAGGCGGTATTTCGATCTCGGAAGACCCCAACATCCGCTTCAGCTATGTGTCCAACGGCGCCAAGCAATTCCGCGCCGAGGCCAAGGATACGCAAGGCCACGTGTTCGAGCACGATTGGCCGGCGGACAGCTCAGGAACCTGATGATCCGGCGGAGCGTCAGGGCTTCAGAAACATCTGACTTCGGCCTCGGCCTGTGCGCGGCGAAGGTCATTGAGCGCGCTGGTGGCCTGCTCGGAGGTGCGGAACTGGGTGCCGAGCGTGCTTCGCACCTGGGACATGCTGAGCACGGTTTCCGCGGTGACGTAGCGCTCGTATGGGATGATCGACGCGATCACGTCGATCGAGCACGAGCATTGCGAGATCGCCTGGCGGGTTTCGCCATTGGCCTTCATGCAGCCGAACACATATTCGGCGCGCGCCGACGTCGGATAGTCGTTGAGATCGTCGGCGCGAGCCGGGCCGCTGATGCCGATCAACGCAAGACAAATGGCGACAAGACAAATGGCGACAATCGGTCCTACCGGAACAGCACAACGCATGACAGTCCTCCGCGGCATCGCAGCCAAAGCTATGCTAAGGGAATGAGGCTGAAAAGAACACATCTCGAGGAAACGCATACGGGTCCATGACGCAGATCGGTCGATGGTTGATCGCGATACTCGCCTGTGCAGTGCTGCCGGTGTCGGCATGCTGCGCTGCCGAGACCGTCAAGGTTGCGGTGCAGAAGACCGGCACATTCGCATGGGAATTGGCCGTGATCCGCGCCCATCAGCTTGACAAGCAGGCGGACATCGCGATCGACGCGGTCGAGCTTGCTAGTCCAGAGGCCGGCAAGATCGCGCTGCGTGCGGGCAATGCCGACATCATGGTATCGGACTGGCTGTGGGTGTCGCGCGAGCGCGCGCTCGGCGCCAAATTGACGTTCTATCCCTATTCGAGCGCGCTCGGCGCCGTGATGGTGCCGGCCGGCTCTCCCATCAAGTCGCTCGCCGACCTCAAGGGACGCAAGCTCGCAGTGGCCGGCGGACCGCTCGACAAGAGCTGGCTGCTGCTGCAAGCCACGCTCAAGCGCGACGGCGTCGACCTGAAATCGCAGGCGACCATCACCTATGGAGCACCGCCGCTGCTGGCCGCCAAGCTGGCGGACGGCGAGATGGATGCGGGTCTGAACTACTGGAATTTCTGCGCTGCGCTGGAGGCCAAAGGCTTTCGCCGTCTCGCAGGCGTCGAGGATCTGCTGCCCCCCTTCGGCGCCAAGGCTCGCACGGCTTTGATCGGCTACGTCTTCGATGAGGACTGGGCCGGTACGCACCGCGATCTGGTCGCGCGCTTCTTGTCCGTCACCGCCAAGGCCAAGGAGATCCTGGCGACCTCGGATGCCGACTGGCAGGCAATTGCTTCGCTGACCGGAGCACAGGACGAGGCCACGTTGCGCGCCTATCGCGACCGCTACCGCGAGGGCATTCCGCGCCGGCCGGTGGCCGAGGAAGAGGCCGACGCGCGCATTCTCTATGGCGTGCTGGCCGCGATCGGCGGGCGCGATCTGGTCGGGCCCGCCGCTGAACTCAGTGCCGGCACCTATTACAAGGCGGATGCGAGGGACTAGAGGTGCTGCGGCTGTTGTCTTTCGCGCTGTTCGTCGCGACGTGGTGGTTTGCCGCCGCGATTGCCGGCAGCGCCAAGCTGCCGCCGCCGGCGGCCGTGCTGGCGGTC
This sequence comes from Bradyrhizobium sp., assembly GCA_049802835.1. GTDB lineage: Bacteria > Pseudomonadota > Alphaproteobacteria > Rhizobiales > Xanthobacteraceae > Bradyrhizobium. Next base: position 12,685 of record JBARNF010001176.1, on the reverse strand, counting down.
ACGATGACCGAGGCCAAATCCGGCGCCTTGTTCCTTCACCTCGGCGCGACGCTCGCGCGCGTGGCCCTCGCCTTCACGCTCGCGATGACCCTGGGATCGGCCCTCGGTTACCTCATGGGACGCAGCCGGCTCGCCAACCGCCTCGGCGATCCCTGGCTGATCCTGCTGCTCAACCTGCCTGCACTCGTCGTCATCGTTCTCGCCTATATCTGGGCGGGGCTGACCGAGGTCGCGGCCATCGCCGCCATCGCGATCAACAAGCTGCCGACGGCCGTCGTGACATTGCGCGAGGGCGCCCGGGCGCTCGATCCCGCACTCGACGAGATGGCGAAGGTGTTCGCCTTTCCGCGCGGACGCATCCTGCGCCACGTCCTGCTGCCGCAACTCGCCCCCTATATCGCGGCCGCTGCGCGCTCCGGCCTGTCGCTGGTCTGGAAGATCGTGCTGGTCGCCGAGCTGCTCGGACGTCCCAACGGCGTCGGCTTCGAGATCGGCGTCGCCTTCCAGCTGTTCGACATCCCACTCCTGCTGGCCTACTCGCTGAGCTTCGCCGCGGTGGTTCTGGTCTTCGAAACCCTCCTCGTCCAGCCGTTCGAGCAGCGGGCATCGCGGTGGCGACTCCGTGCGGCTTGAGGTCGACATCCGCGCCAAGAGCTACACCAGCGCCAACGGCAAACGCCACGAGGTGATCGACGGCATTGCGTTCGCGCTGCAACTGGGCGAAGTCGGGGTCGTAGTCGGCCCTTCCGGCTGCGGCAAGAGCACGATGCTGCGGATCCTCGCTGGCCTCGACCCGGACTATCAAGGTCACGTGTCACAACCCGCCGGCGCACGGCTGGCGATGGTATTCCAAGAGCCCCGGCTGCTGCCATGGCGCTCCGTGGAGGAGAATGTCCGGCTGGCCGCGCCTGAGATCGCGCACGAGAAGCTCGCCGCAATCTTCGACGTGCTCGAGCTCGACGCCCACTGCAGTCATTTTCCGGGCGAACTGTCGCTCGGCCTGGCCCGCCGGGTGGCGCTGGCCCGGGCGTTCGCGGTCGAGCCGGATTTTCTCATCCTGGATGAGCCGCTGGCCTCGCTCGACGATGCACTCGCCGCGCGGCTGCGCGAGGAGATCGCCACCCTCGTCGCCAACCGGCCGATGATCACGCTTCTGGTCACGCACAGCCTTGACGACGCCGTGCGGCTGGGCGACCGCATCTTCCTGCTGTCCTCGCGCCCTGCCCGCCTGCTGCACGCGGTCCCGATCGAGATCCCACGCGTGCAGCGCACAGATGCTACCGTCGCCGCGATCAAGGCCGATCTGGCGCAACTGGATTTGTCCGTGTCATAGTCATGGCAATCAATGAACATTCGACCACGAGGCAACGCCATGAGACCCGCACTTGCGGTGACGGCAATTATTTTTTCAAGCCTGCCGATCGCGACCTTCGCGCAGGGCAAGGGCATTCGGCTTTGGAATTTGACCACCGCGACGATGACCGGCTTTCAGCTGTCGCCCGCCGGTCAGAACAATTGGGGGCCCAACCAGACGCTGAACGACAAGGACAAGGAGCTCGATCACGACGAACGGCTGCGCCTGACGGGGGTCGAGCCGGGACGTTATGACGCCAGGGTGAGCTACGTCGGTAGCCGCCAGTGCATCGTTCGCGACCTCGACATCAAGGCCGACGCGGTGGTCCCGGTAGCCGACAAGGACCTGAAGGACTGCACCCCGTAGCCTGTCAGGAGGCGGTGCCGCCCAAGCCCGCCTCAGGCCTTGTCGTTGCCGTGCGGATATTCGCAACGCCACCGCACCGCGGTCCATTTCGGGTGCTCACCGATCCACTGGGCGATGTACGGTGGCGCCTTCATCGCACATTGCTGCAGGGACGCGCCGCCATTCGCGAAGACGAGATGCTGCTCCTCGCAGGTGGTTGGCGACAGCACCGCGCAGACCGTGATGACGAGATCGATGGGGCTCATGGCTCTTGTCCTTCGATAAGCCTGATGTCGGAGACTACCTGAAACTACGGCGTCAGGCTGCATCGGTTTCTCGTTCCGTCACGCTTTGTCGAGCGGAACCACGGCGGAAACGACCATCACTAGGCGCGTCGGATCCTGACGCTTGATCCGAACCCGTAGATCGGCTGCAATGGCGTTGGTCGATCGACCTCAAAAAAAGCGAATGCGGAGGAAGCAAATGCCCAAGGTTCTCGTACTCTACAAGACCCCGAAGAGCGCCGAGGCGTTCGACAAACACTACATGACCATCCATGTGCCGCTGGCGAAGAAGATTCCGGGCTTGAAGAGCTATGACATCAGCCGTGGCCCGGTGAATGGACCGGCCGGCCCGACCGACATCCACCTCGTCGCCACCCTGACGTTCGATTCGATGCAGGCGTTGCAAGCGGGAATGGGCTCGGCCGAAGGCAAGGCGGCGGCGGGTGATCTGCCCAACTTCGCCGATGGCGGCGTCGACCTCTACCTCTTCGACACGCAAGACGTCTGATCGTTTCGCGGTCTCTGGTCGTCACTCTGATCGACCGAAGAGCCGATCGTCGGGATCATCTCACGGATCGTCCCCAAGACAAGAATGGATCCGCCAAGCCACTTGGTAGCGAATATCGCTCTTAAGGGCTTGGCAGATCGCTAATCGTTACTTGCGCGCCGCGCAGGCATACATGTTGATTTCCATGCCCACGGGCACTTCGACGATCTTCGGTGTCTTCCAGGCCATTTCAAGCTCCCAAGTTCAGACTATCATTGATTGGCGCATTGCTCGCACCGGGATCGAAGCTAGGACTGCGTACGATAGAACGCAAGGCTCGACGGGCTCCTCGCGCTCCTCGACAGCGACCGCTCAGTTGCGCAAAACGAAATCCACTGTCTGAAGCGACGCCGTTCCGCCTCAATCACCGCATCGCACGACCTCACGTTCCTCACCAGGCAAGGGCTAACTGCACGCCCGGCCGATTGTCGGCAGCAGGAGCCTGGGAAGACCAGGCTCTACCGCCCGAGCTCATTTTCCGTGTGCTGAGGACGGGGCCTGACCGTCATTGACGATGATCAGGATCGGCAGCCGCTACGCACCGCCCGGCTGCACATAGCAGAACACATAACGATTGCGGCTCAGGAAGATGACACCGTGACCGGTCGGATTGCCCTTGTCCCACTTCAGCTTATGCTCAGGAACTTCGATTTCCGTGCCAACATCGATGTGCGGACGGCCGCGGGGTTCATCTGGCCGATCATCCGTGATGATCACGTACGTCCGGCCGTCGCGGACATGGATTTCATCGGCAAAGTAGGCGTCGGCCTCGCCGCAACAGGACGCCGTCGGCACATCCGGCTGCATCAAGGCCTCGTACCATTGGCGCAACGCGGGATCGGCCGACCCCCACTGACCGAGATCACGCGCGCTCGCACTCACCCCCAGGCAACAAAGCATGCCAAGCCGAAGGATGGTCCGTCTCATCCACCTACTCCTCTGTTGACCCGGCATGTTGCAGTGAAGCAATGATCATGCCGCAAAGCAGCATCGAAGAGGTGCCATCATGCCGACGTCAATGAGCAGTCGCTGCAAGGCCTTAGCGGGACTTTTGGCCCTCCGTGACAGCAAATCCGCGATCGTGGCGAGACCCTGCCAACTTCTCGCGCGGACGCTTCTTTATCGGGCGGCGTGCTGGCTCCGCACCGCCGCTCTCGCAGCGCAAGGAGATATTTGAATCCAGGGAGATGAAACCGCGCTGACTGCCGCGGCACCGGGCTCGTCTCTTATTGGCGGAAGGCGAAAGGCAGCGATCGTTCGGTCGAACCACCTCGCAAATCGGCAGCGGAGGCTGGCTACGCCTTCAGGGTGACCTTCGACGGGGAACGCTCAGCCGCAGGAACGCGGCGCAATTCATGCCTCTCGGACCGAGCCGAGTGACCAATCCGAAATCAACGCGAAGCCGTCTTATGGACGGATGACGGCATGACACCGAAATATTTCCGGAATACGCGACTGAAATGCGAGGAGCTCGAAAAGCCCCATGAGAAGGCCACGTCCGTGATCGTCTTGCCGCTCTGCGTTTCGAGTTCCTGCCGGCAGTGCTGCAGCCTGGCCCGCCAGATGTAGTCGCTGACCGTCATGCCGCGATCGCTGAAGACCATATGAAGGTAACGCTTCGTGCAACCCAATGCTGCCGATATCTGATCGATGCAAAGATCTGGATCGCGGAGATGCTCGCGGATGAAGGCTTGCGCGCGGATGTAGACGGCCTCGGGTCCTGCGCGATCCAGCATCCGGTCGGCTTCCCGCAACGGCAAGAGCAACAGATCGATCAGCGACTCGGCAACGCTGGCCGCAGAGTTCGGCGACAGCCGGTTCGCTTCGTCGAAAGCGGCATGCGTCACATCATGCGCGATCCGGCCTGTTCCGCTCCGCGCCGACAATTTGTAGGCGGGCATCTTTTCCGAACGGAAGCCGCGCTCCTGCAGCAACTCCTTGGGCACGATGACCACGTCGTGACGGGTGAGCGCCGGACTGACGATGGTATGGGGCGACGATACATCGTAGGCGAGGCAATCGCCGGGACCGATCTCGATGTGGCGGCCATCCTGTTCAAAATAAGAGATTCCATACGTCTGGAACAGGATCTTGATGTAGGGGTGATTCGCCTCCCGCGAACGTGCGTAGCTGTGTGCAATGCGGTGTTGGCTAGCCTCGATCTGGCAGAGTTTCAGGCGCGAGACCGTGGTGAAATTGATACGCCCTTCGAAGGAGGCCCCCTCCAGTGGGTCGACATCGAACCGTCCGCAAAGATCGGTCAGGGCATCTGACCAACGCTGGATCTGGCTCTTCGGCGAGAACCCGGTAGTGCTAAGCGAGCGGATCGTATCGGACATGTCCATCCACCGATTCATGATCGAAACGCAACGTCCCGCCAAGGAGGGCGGGCGTGAGTGGAGCGGAATTACTCCCTTTTTGAGGCCGACCAATTCGTGGCGTATCAACTCCGGCAATGTCCCTATTTGATCCTCCGCCTTCGCTTCCGTGACGTCAAGCGAAACGTCACCCCCGGTGGAACCGCGGTGCTGCAAATTGATGCTACGCAACAAGACTGCGTGTCATGTTGCGGGCCAGCAAAGCAAAATCTCCTTCAAAAACTTCTCTGCGCTTCACTCTTGAGCAAGCGTCTTTCTCTTTTGGGCAAGTTTCCCGGTTTGGAAGTGGATAATGAATGATGCCGAAGAAGCAATACTGGGCCGCGCCATGCGGAACCTCAGTTGAACCCGGGAGGAAAAGACGATGCGAAAGGTACTACTCGCAACTTGTCTGACGTCAGTCGCGGCACTCGCCGCGGGTGGCGCATTCGCCAGCGACGAGCTGGTCAAGATGTCGGCAAACCCGAAGGACTGGGTGATGCCGGCGGGAGACTACGCCAACACGCGTTACTCGAAACTCAACCAGATCAACGCTCAGAACGTCGGCAAGCTGCAGGTCGCCTGGACGTTCTCCACCGGCGTGCTGCGCGGTCACGAAGGTGGACCGCTCATCGTCGGCAACATGATGTATGTGCATACGCCATTCCCGAACAAGGTGTATGCGCTCGATCTCGCCCAGGACAACAAGATCGTCTGGCGGTACGAGCCGAAGCAGGATCCGAACGTCATTCCAGTGATGTGCTGCGACACGGTCAACCGCGGCGTGGCCTATGGTGACGGCAAGATCTTCCTGCATCAGGCCGACGACAAGCTGGTCGCGATCGATGCCAAGACCGGCGCCCAGGTCTGGACCGCAATCAATGGCGATCCGAGCAAGGGACAGACCGGCACCTCGGCTCCGCTGGTGGTGAAGGACAAGGTCCTGGTCGGCACGTCCGGCGGTGAGTTCGGCGTTCAGTGCAGCATGACCGCCTACGACATCAAGACCGGCAAGCAGGTCTGGAAGGCCTACTCCGAAGGTCCGGATGACCAGATCCTGTTCGACGCCAACACGACGGCGCTCGGCAAGCCGGTCGGCAAGGACTCCAGCCTGAAGACCTGGCAGGGCGACCAGTGGAAGACCGGCGGCGGCTGCACCTGGGGCTGGGTCTCCTACGATCCGCAGCTCGACATGGTCTATTACGGTTCGGGCAATCCCTCGACCTGGAATCCGAAGCAGCGTCCAGGCGACAACAAGTGGTCGATGACGGTCTTCGCGCGCCATGCCGATACCGGCGTGGCGAAGTGGGTCTATCAGATGACGCCCCATGACGAGTGGGACTATGACGGCGTCAACGAGATGATCCTGTCGGACCAGGCGATCAACGGTCAGCCGCGCAAGCTGCTGACGCATTTCGATCGTAACGGCCTCGGCTATACGCTCGACCGCACCAACGGTGAACTGCTCGTCGCCGAGAAGTACGACCCGAAGGTGAACTGGACCACCGGCGTCGACATGGACAAGAACTCTGCGACCTACGGCCGTCCGAAGGTTGTCGATCAGTACTCGACCGACAAGCAGGGTGAAGACGTCAACACCAAGGGCATCTGCCCGGCGGCGCTCGGCACCAAGGACGAACAGCCTGCGGCCTACTCGCCGGATACGCAGCTGTTCTATGTACCGACCAACCATGTCTGCATGGACTACGAGCCCTTCAAGGTGAGCTACACCGCAGGTCAGCCTTATGTTGGCGCGACGCTGTCGATGTATCCGCCGGCGGGTGAGACCCATATGGGCAACTTCATTGCCTGGGACGGCAAGACCGGCAAGATCGCCTGGTCGAACAAGGAGCCGTTCTCGGTGTGGTCGGGCGCGCTCGCAACCGCTGGCAACGTGGTGTTCTACGGAACGCTCGAAGGCTACCTCAAGGCGGTCGACGCCAAGACGGGCAAGGAACTCTACAAGTTCAAGACCCCGTCCGGCATTATCGGCAACGTCACGACCTATGAGACCAACGGCAAGCAGTATGTCGCCGTGCTCTCGGGTGTCGGTGGCTGGGCCGGCATCGGTCTCGCGGCGGGTCTGACGGATCCCACCGCCGGTCTCGGTGCGGTCGGCGGCTACGCGGCGCTGAGCAACTACACCGCCCTCGGCGGCGCGCTCACCGTGTTCTCGCTCCCGCAGTAAGCTAGGCACCCTGGCCCGGCGCATGGATGATGTCGTCCATGCGCCGGTTCGCCTGCCCCAAGAAATTAAGGGAAAACGCCCTTGCGTAGAATCTGGTTTGCGGTCGCCACGGCTCTGAGCCTGGCAACCGGCGGGATGACTGTCGTCGACAATGCCTGGGCGGAGGGCCCGGGAGACCCTACGGCCGTCAAGTCCGAAGACGGGAAGTACTTCGATAAGGATGGCAATCCGACCTACAAGGTAGGCGCCGACGGATCGGTCGACTGGTACACCTACTCCGGATACCGCCGTTATCACTCTGAATGCCACGTCTGCCACGGCCCCGACGGCATGGGATCGACCTATGCGCCTGCGCTCAAGGACTCGGTCAAGAACATGAGCTATGGCGATTTTCTCGGAGTCGTCGCGAGCGGCCGCAAGAACATCAGCACGGCCCAGGAGAACGTCATGCCGGCCTTCGGCGACAATCCGAACGTCGCCTGCTACATGGATGATCTCTACATCTACCTGCGCGCCCGCAGCAATGATGCGGTGGGACGCGTTCGCCCGGCCAAGCACGAGGATAAGCTGCCTTCCTACACGGAGGCGGAGAACTCCTGCATGGGCAAGAAGTGACTGACAAGGACCGCGACCAGGACAGCGTCGCGGGCCCGCGAGAATGAAACAGGAGTTGAAGAGATGAAGACGCGCGCCGCGGTGGCTTTCGAAGCCAAGAAACCGCTGGAGATCGTCGAGGTTGACCTCGAGGGCCCGAAGGCGGGTGAAGTGCTGGTCGAGATCAAGGCGACCGGCATCTGCCACACCGATGCCTACACGCTGGATGGATTCGACAGCGAAGGCATCTTCCCCTCCATCCTCGGTCACGAAGGCGCCGGCATCGTCTGTGAGGTTGGCCCTGGCGTGACCTCGGTCAAGCCCGGCGACCATGTCATTCCGCTGTACACACCGGAATGCCGCCAGTGCAAGAGCTGCCTCAGCCGCAAGACCAATCTCTGCACGGCGATTCGCGCCACACAGGGCAAAGGCCTGATGCCCGACGGCACGTCGCGCTTCAGCTACAAGGGCCAAGCCATCTACCACTACATGGGCTGCTCGACCTTCTCCAACTTCACCGTGCTCCCGGAGATCGCTGTCGCGAAGATTCGCGAGGACGCGCCCTTCGACAAGAGCTGCTACATCGGCTGCGGCGTCACCACCGGCGTCGGCGCGGTTGTCAACACGGCGAAGGTCACGCCAGGCTCGAACGTCATCGTGTTCGGCCTTGGCGGCATCGGTCTCAACGTGCTCCAGGGTGCCAGGATGGCCGGTGCCGACAAGATCGTCGGCGTCGACGTCAACGACAACAAGGAGGAATGGGGCCGCCGCTTCGGCATGACCCATTTCGTCAACCCGAAGAAGGTGACCGGCGACATCGTCCAGCATCTGGTCGCGCTCACGGATGGCGGCGCCGACTACACCTTCGACTGCACCGGCAACACCACGGTGATGCGCCAGGCGCTGGAGGCCTGCCACCGCGGCTGGGGCGAATCGATCATCATCGGTGTCGCCGAGGCCGGCAAGGAGATCGCCACCCGTCCATTCCAGCTCGTCACAGGGCGCGTCTGGAAGGGCACAGCGTTCGGCGGCGCGCGCGGGCGCACCGACGTTCCCAAGATCGTCGACTGGTACATGAACGGGAAGATCGAAATCGACCCGATGATCACCCACACGCTCAAGCTCGAAGAGATCAACAAGGGCTTCGACCTGATGCATGAGGGAAAATCGATCCGTTCCGTCGTCGTGTTCTGACCCCAAGCACGCAAAACTGAGGAGGATTGCGCCATGACTGTCCACATCCACCCGTCCATTGATAACGGCGTCAAACAGGGAAGCGGCCACTTCGCCGGCGGCACGCTGGTCTGCAAGTGCCACGACCGGCCGGTGAAGGTCGGCATCAAGGGCGATGTCGCACACAACCACGCCTGCGGCTGCACCAAGTGCTGGAAGCCCTCGGGCGCGACCTTCTCGGTCGTGGCCGTGGTGCCACGACAGAACGTCACGGTGCTGGAGAACGGCGACAAGCTCAAGATCGTCGACGCCTCCGCCGTCATCCAGCGCTATGCGTGCACCGGCTGCGGCACACACATGTACGGCCGGATCGAGAACACGGGCCATCCGTTCTACGGCCTCGACTTCATTCATCCCGAGCTGTTCCAGGAGCAGGGCTCGGCGGCTCCGGGATTTGCGGCCTTCGTCTCCTCGGTGATCGAGTCTGGGGTAAAGCCGGAGCAGATGGGTGAGATTCGGGCGCGACTGAAGGAGCTGGGGCTCGAGCCCTATGACTGCCTGTCGCCGGCCCTGATGGATGCGATTGCCACCCACGTGGCGAAAGCAAAGGCGGCCTGAGGGCCGCAGCGCTCGAAGCGTATCAACTCAAGCGTTCCTTCCTGAAGACTTGGTGCCTCGCCTGCCCTCACGCCGGCGAGGCATTCTTTTTTCGCAGTGTTTTTCTTTTCGCTCGTGAATTTTTTCGCAGTGCATTACCCGGCGTGCCCGGCTGACGACGCAGCGCCGCGCGCTGCGCCCGGGAACACACGCGGCTGTGTAGACCGATGCCCGTCGCGATCTGCTATTATGGTTAGCTTTCCAACAACTCTCAATTGAGCCGGCGCGCGCATCCAGGACATGTGGTCCTGCGCGCGTCCACCAGAGATCAGAACTGACGACCATTGGTCCGACAGAGCGAGGGCAAGCATGATCAAGGTGAAAATCAACGGACAGGAACAGGCCTGGGATGGCGATCCGAGCCTGTCGCTGCTGTGGTATCTGCGCGATGAGCTCGGGTTGACGGGCAGCAAGTATGGCTGCGGCCAGGCGCTGTGCGGCGCCTGCACCGTGATGGTCGACAAGCAGGCCGCGCGCGCCTGCATCACCGCGGTGTCCGACGTGGCTGGCCGTGAGGTCACGACCATCGAGGGCCTGCACCCGACCGGCGACCACCCGGTGCAGAAAGCCTGGCGCCAGGTCAACGTGCCGCAATGCGGCTTCTGCCAGGCCGGGCAGATCATGCAGGCGGCCGCGCTGCTCAACGAGAATCCGAAGCCTTCGCATGACCAGATCAGGGACGCGATGGCCGGCAACATCTGCCGCTGCGGCTGCTATCAGCGCATCGAGAACGCGGTTCATCTGGCCTCGACGGGGGTGTGATCATGACCATTATCGCAAATCCCGACATCGCAAATTCGCCGTCGCGCCGTGGCTTCGAGCGGCATCTCAAGATCGAGAACGTCTCGCGCCGCGCCATTCTGCAGACGCTGGGACTCGCCGGCGGATTCGTGCTCGCCGCGCCGCTGTTGTCGCGCCCGGCGTTTGCCGCCTATGAGACCGGGGCCGGCAAGATGCCGTATGGCACGGTGGTCGATCCCAAAGTCTTCGTGGCGATCGCGCCCGACGGCATCGTATCCATTCTCGCCCATCGCTCCGAGATGGGCACCGGCGTGCGCACCAGCCTCCCGTTGATCGTGGCGGAGGAGATGGAAGCCGACTGGTCGCGCGTCCGCGTCGTGCAGGCGCCCGGCGACGAGGTGAAGTTCGGCAACCAGGACACCGACGGCTCGCGCAGCACGCGGCATTATCTGTTGCCGATGCGCCAGATCGGCGCGCTGGCGCGAGCGATGCTCGAAGCCGCGGCGGCGAAACGCCTTGGCGTCCCCGCGAGCGAAGTGAAGGCGGTCAACCATGAGGTCGTGCACGGCGCAAGCGGCCGACGCATCGGCTTCGGCGAGCTCGCCGCCGACGCCGCCAGCGAGGCGGTGCCCGCAATCGACACGGTGCAGCTGAAGTCGCCAAAGGACTTCCGCTATCTCGGCAAGGGCCAGGTCAGCATCGTCGATTTGCACGACATCACCGTTGGCAAGGCGCGCTACGGCGCCGATGTCCGGCTGCCCGGCATGAAATACGCGGTCATCGCCCGGCCGCCGGTCACCGGCGGCAAGCTGAAGTCGTTCGATTCGGCCGAAGCGCTGAAGGTGCCCGGCGTCGAGCAGGTGGTCGAGGTCAAGGGCTGGCCCTGGCCGTCGAAGTTCCAGCCGCTCGGCGGCGTCGCCGTGATCGCACGCAACACCGGGGCTGCGATCAAGGGCCGCGACGCGCTCAAGATCGAGTGGGACGACGGTGACAATGGGAGCTACGATTCGGTCGCCTATCGCGTCGAGCTCGAAGCCGCCGCACGCCAACCCGGCCTCGTCGTGCGCCAGGAGGGCGATGCGGAGGCGGTGCTGAAATCGGCCGACAAGGTCATCACCGCCGAGTACTACCTCCCACACTTCGCCCATGCCAGCATGGAGCCGCCGGTCGCGGTTGCCGACGTCAAGGGCGACAAGGCCGAGATCTGGGCGCCGGTGCAGAGCCCCGGCGGCACGCACGAGGATGTCGCCAAGACACTGCAGATCCCGCCGGAGAACGTGACCGTCAACGTCACCTTGCTGGGCGGCGGATTCGGCCGCAAATCGAAATGCGACTTCGCGCTCGAAGCCGCCCTGCTCTCCAAGACGCTGGGCGCGCCGGTGAAAGTGCAGTGGACCCGTGACGACGACATCCACCACGACTTCCTGCACACGGTGTCGGTGGAGCGGATCGAGGCCGGCCTCGACAAATCCGGCAAGGTCGTGGCCTGGCGCCACCGCAGCGTCGCGCCGACGATCCTGTCGACCTTCGCGGCCGGCGCCGATCACGCCGCGCCGTTCGAGCTCGGCATGGGCCTCGTCGACATGCCGTTCGAGATCGCCAACATCCAATGCGAAAATCCGGCAGCCAAGGCGCATACGCGCATCGGCTGGTTCCGTTCGGTCTCCAACATTCCGCGCGCCTTCGCAGTCCAGTCGATGGTCGGCGAGATCGCACATGCCACCGGCCGCGACCAGAAGGACATGCTGCTCGAGCTGATCGGCAGTCCGCGTATCGTCAAGCTCGCCTCGGTGAAGGATCTCTGGAACTACGGCGAGCCCTATGAGAGCTATCCGATCGACACCGGGCGGCTGCGCCGCGTCGTCGAGTTCGTGGCCGAGAAGGGCAATTGGGGGCGCACCGTCCCCAAAGGCCATGGCCTCGGCATCGCCGCGCATCGCAGCTTCGTCAGCTACATCGCGACCATCGTGGAGGTGTCGGTCGACGGCAACGGCAAGCTCTTGGTGCACCAGGTCGACAGCGCGATCGATTGCGGCACCTTCGTCAACCCCGAGCGTATCCAGTCGCAGCTCGAGGGTGCTGCGATCATGGGGCTGAGCCTCGCCAAATATGGCGAGATCAACTTCAAGAGCGGCCGGGTGCAGCAGCGCAACTTCGACGACTTCCAGGTGGTCCGGATCGACGAGGCGCCGCTGGTCACGAACGTGCACATCGTGCCTGTTGACGCCGACACGCCGCCCAGCGGCGTCGGGGAGCCGGGCGTGCCGCCGTTCGCCCCGGCGCTCTGCAATGCCATCTTTGCCGCGACGGGCAAGCGGGTGCGCAGTCTGCCGGTATCGCAGCACGACCTGTCCTGGTCGTGACCGGTAGCACCTGAAAACAATAAGGGCGGGCCTTGGGCCCGCCCTTTCTTTTTGGGTATCCGGACGCTTAGTACATCTCGGT
>JBARNF010001175.1:0-8913 GCA_049802835.1 Bradyrhizobium sp. | reverse complement strand
GAGTGAACCAGTCCCGACCAGCGCCAAGGGGGTTTCGGCCGGAGGCAATTCGTTTCCCACGCCGGATTACGACTGGACGAAGCACCAATGGGCCTTTGGCGTTGATGCCACAAAATGCATCGGCTGTCTGCGCTGCGTCGAGGCGTGCAAGGTCGAGAACGACGTGCCGCGCAACGCGCATCAATTCCGCACCTGGGTGGAGCGCTATGTCTATCTCGAAGGGGAGGACAATGCGCGCATCGACAGCCAACAGGATCCGGTCAACATCGCGGCCTCCGGCTCGGAGGAGCATTTCCGCTTCGCCGATCGCTACCGCGACGCGAAGGTCGAGAAGGCCTTCTTCGTGCCCAAGCTGTGCAACCACTGCACCCATCCCGCCTGCGTCCAGGTCTGTCCCGTCGGCGCGACCTACCAGACGGCGGACGGCGTCGTGCTGATCGATCACGAGTACTGCATCGGCTGCCGCTACTGCGTGCAGGCGTGCCCCTACGGCGCGCGCTATTTCAACGAGGAGAAGGGCGTCTCCGACAAGTGCACCTGGTGTTATCACCGCATCACCAAGGGGCTGCAGCCGGCCTGCGTCGATGCCTGCCCGGTCGGCGCGCGCATCTTCGGCGATCTCAAGGACAAGCAGAGCCCAGTCAGCCGCTTCGTGCGCGAGAACCGGGTGCAGGTGCTCAGGCCCGAATCGGGTAATGCACCGAACGTCTTCTACGTCGGCATCGACAAAGAGGTGAACTAGTGGAACCGCTTGGTCTCGCCCCGTATACCGGATGGGTCTATCCCAACGAAACGGTGTTCGAATGGTCGGTGCTCATCGCCGTCTATCCCTATCTCACGGGACTGGTGGCGGGCGCCTTCACGGTCTCGAGCCTGTATCAGGTGTTCGGATTCCAGCGGCTGAAGCCGGTCGCGCACTTGGCGCTGCTAACCTCACTGTGCTTCATGGTCTTCGTTCCGTCGCCGCTGCTGCTGCATCTCGGGCATCCGGAACGCGCAATGAATGCGACGCTGACGCCGCACTGGACCTCGGCGATGGCGATGTTCGGCTACTTCGCGAGCTTCTACGTCGGCCTGCTGCTGGTCGAAGGCTGGTTCGCCTATCGGCCGTTCATCGTCGAGCAGGCGCAACGCCGGAAGGATCTGCTGGGCAGGTTCTACCGGGTGCTGACGCTCGGCTCGTACGATCTCTCCGAGAACGCGATGCGCTACGACAGAAAATGGCTGTTCGCCTTGGCGATCATCGGCATTCCCGGCGCGCACGGGCTGCACGGCTATGTCGGCTTCATGTACGGCTCGCTCAAGTCGCGCGAGTGGTGGGCGTCCGACCTCATGCCGGTGATCTTCCTGTTCTCGGCGATCATTTCCGGCGTGGCGCTGCTGGTCGTGCTCTATGTCGCCTCGTGCAAGCTGCGCAAGATCCCGGTCGACGTGGCGTGCGTGAAGGGGCTCGCCTACACGATCTGGGGCTTCATCATGATCGCCATCACCTTGGAGGCGCTGGAATTCGCCAATCTCGTCTACAAGGGCCGCGAAGGCATCGACATGATCATGGAGTACGTCACCGGCCGGCTCCTCATTCCGTATTTCATCCTGCAATTCGCCATCGGCGCCATCCTGCCGTTCCTCGTGCTGTACTACATGATCTGGCGCGGCACCACCGGACGCGCGCTGGTGGTGGGCGTGACGCTGAGCGCCTGCCTGGTACTGTTCTCTGTGTTCATGATGCGCTGGAACGTGGTGATCGGCGGACAGGAAATCTCCAAGACCGGCAAGGGACTGCTGTTCTATCAGCCGCACCTCTTCGGGAAGGAGGGGCTTATCGTCGCCGTGCTGCTGACGATCGCACCCGTTGGCCTGTTGATCGTGCTGGCAAAGCTGTTCCCGCCGTGGGAGGACGCGGCGGGAACCGCACCATCGTCGCACGGCTAGACCAAAATTTCAGGTGAATTCGGGAGCTTGGAATCGGGAAGATAAATCCAGGGGGAAAAGTGAAGGAGGGAGTCATGCAACTACACGCTCCGGTGAAGTGGCTGTTCGTGCTTTCGCTTGTGATCGCCGTGGTCTCGGTCGTCACGGCCTTCACGTCCATGGAGATTGTCAGCCAGCAGGGATTCTGGGTGGCGCTGCTCGCCTACACCGTGCTGGCGCTGGCGAGTCTGGCGAATACATCCTGGACGGATTGACGCGCCGACGACGACGTGCAGACAGCGGGGCCGTACGCCCCTCGCGCCATCATCATCTTGCCATCACGCCGCCGGAGGAATGGCCTTGCCCACGAGGATGGGTGAGAGACCCAACTGCTCGGACGTATTCGTCTGCAGGCAATTATTCCCTTGTCCCTCCGGGTCGCGTTTCACGCGGGGAGCGGGACGGCGTTTACCGGCGTTACCCAGCATCAACCCGTCGATCTCCTCGTATGTCAGCAAACCCGACGGCCAGGGCTGCTCGCCGCAATGAAAGCGCTCGGTCGCGTAGGTCACGATGGCCGCCAGCACGGGAACATACGCGTCGCGACCGCACCGGACCCCGTCGAGCAGCGTATCGACGATGCCGAACATGCCGTGGCACCGGGTGGAACGCCCTGGCCGGAGATGACCTGCACGAAATCATGCAGCATCACCTCTCGCGAACAAGATCGCGTCGCCTGTCCGAGCCGCGTCATATCGCCTCGTCAGGCGATAGCTGCCTGCGCGTCGCGCGATCAGGCCTGTCCTGGCGGCCAGCAATTGCAGCGCCGCTTCGAGCATCGTGCCGTCGACGCGTTGGCTGGCAGCGAGCTCGCGCGCATCGACCGGTTCGCGCAGGGATTTCAGGAGTCCGGCGTGCTCGAGTGCCACCAGAGCATGAGCGAGATGAAGCCTCTCCGCGAGATCGAAGGCGGACAAGCCGTGCGGCCGGGCTGAACGAGACGCGGTTTTCACGATGCGCTGCCGAGGCCGTCGCCGTCCTCCGACCAGGGGGTCAATGCTCCGATATCGATGAGCTGTTCGAACATGCTGTCGCGGATCGCCGCTCCGGACGCGAGCCGTCGCAATGCGGTCGCGACGTCGCCGAGGCGGCGAGGATTTTCGAACAGGCTCAGAATGCCCTCAACGCCGGGATCGATGCAGTAGTGGGTCGCGCTGTCCTTTTCCATGATCACCATATAGGAGGTGCGGTCTCCGACCTCGGCCGGGGCGAGCGGCGCGGCATCCTGCGGCAGCTCGCGAATTCGCCGCAGCAAGCTGCCGCAGTCGTGCACATTGTTGAAGATCCGGCATTGCGGGCTCAGGCGATAGAGTCGCCGGCGGTCGAAGCGTCCGCGCTCGCCTGCGTGCGCCGCCGTGGCCCGAAGCTCCTGCTGGCGCGCGTTGACCGCGATCCCGAACCGGAACAGGGACGTCAGGTGATGGTCGGGCCCGAAGCTGCCGGAAATGAAATCGAGCGCGAGATCGGCATCGACGGTCGCGCCGGGGCGTTCGCGCGACACCCAGTCGCGGAACGCGGCGATCAGGTTACTCAATCGTCCCTGATAGAAACGTACCGCATAGCTCATAACGTCGTGACCGGCCGCGCGAAGCGCGTCGACCGCGTCCACGGCAAACGTATATGACAAGCGCGGCATGGCGGCCGGGTAGTAGTAATAGGTGGAGTAGAGCGCCGGATGGGCCAGGATGTGGCCCTGGTCGTCCTCGCTCAGGAGCCGGGTGTTGAATTTCGTCACGTAGCCGTCGTAGGCGAGCGATTGCCGGTGCTCGGCGAACATCGGCGTGCCGGGTTCAGGCAGCAGGATGTGCAGCTGTGGCGTGCAGGACTCCTGCGGACGCTGGAAGCAGCGTCCGAGCATGTCGAGTGTCTCCTCCTGGTCCTCTCGCCGTTCCTCGGGGTATCCGGTGATGAAAGACACCGTTGTTTCGATGCCGAAGCTCTCGGCGACGTCCAGGATTCGGTTCACCCCGTGAAGCTTGAGGCGCTTCTGCGCGATCTGCTGCATCCGCGTCGAGCCGGTTTCGATGCCGAAATACATGCCGATGCAGCCGGCCAGCGCCATCTGCTCGAGCAGATCCTCGTCCACGCAGTCGGTACGGGCGGAGACGCGCCATTTGTAGTCCCGCTCCTGGACGGCGTCGCAGAACGCGCGCACCTTGCGGCGGTTCACGGTGAAGAGATCGTGGTCGAGCTTGAACTCGCGCACGCCGTAGCGCGCATGGAGAAGGTCCATCTCGGCCACCAGGCGCTGCGGTGACTTGAGGCGATAATCGCGCTGGAAGAACGACGCCGTCGAGCAGAAGGTGCAGACGAAAGGGCAGCCGCGACCCGCCTCGACCCGCATGAGGTCCAGATCGAGATCCGCGACCGGATACAGCTCATAGGCGGGAATCGGCAGCCGATCCAGATCCTCGATCTTGGGGAGGCCCGGCGTCGCTCTGACCCCCGCGACCCGCCCGGCCCGCCAGGTGATGCCCGGGATGGCGTCGAACGCACGCCCTTCGAGCCTGGCGAGAAGCGGCGGCAGCGTCTCCTCGGCCTCGTGACGAACGACAATGTCGAATTGGGGATAGGTCGCGAGGATCTCTTGGTCGAGCATCGTGGCATGCGGTCCGCCGAGCAGGATCGGCAGCTCGGGTTCCCGCCGCTTGATCAGCGCGCCGACATTGACCGCGAACAGGAAGCTGCATCCGAGCGTGGTGAACCCCACCGCGTCCGGGGCCAGTCGCAGGATATCCTCGGCGACGCGTCGATAGAAATCCCTGTCATAGGCATGCCGGCCGAACCGCACCTCGCGCTTGGGATCGTAGATGGCGGTGTGATGGCCCTCCCGCTGCGCGACCGCGGCGAGCGAGATCAGCCCGAGATGCGGATGGACGTCGAACAGGGAGGCGTCGAGCCCGTCCGGCAGAACGAAATTGTCGACCAGCACCAGGCGCATGCTCATGCTCCTGAGAGGTTGTCCTGCACGATCAAGCCGCCGGCGATCAGCTCTCGCACCATGCCGCACAGGTTATCGATTTCAACGGGAATCCCGGCACCGCGCAGCAGAGCGGCGATCTCCCCGATGCTGCGGGAGCCGTCGGCAAGATCGAGAAGAACAGAGGTGACCTCGTCGATCTCCAGAATATCGATGCGCGACGCCCGCTGGTCGCGGCAATAGGCGACGAGAAACGGCCCGCGCGGCAAGGTCGCAAGCGCATAGGTCCCGGCCCGGAGCATGCGGACGAGCGCGACCGGATTGAAGCTCATCTCGTGACGGATCACCCGCTCGCCGCGGACCGGGATGGTTTCGGCGCAAACCTGGCGGCCGTTGGCGCCCTCGGCCTGCGCGGAAGGAGCATCCGCCTGCAATTCCAGAAGCGCGCGTTCGTGGCGGATCATGTCCCAGACCGCCGCGTGCGCCGGATTGCGCCGATCGAGCCATCCATCGAGGAACTCGAACAGCGACTGCATCCTCTCCGCTTTCGATTTCCGTCCGCTCCGGCGCAGGGCTGCCGCCTGTTTGGCGTAGTTCGCGAAGGCCTCGATGCTGAGGTGGCCGAGGTCGAGCAACTTGAAGGTCAACGGCAGGCTGATGCGCAAATCATTGTGCCGGACCTTCGTCACCAGTCCGGCAAAACGCCAGATCTTGTCGAGCTCGAAGGCGGCCGCGCCGATGCCCGCCTTGTTCAGGGCGGCGGGCCGGCGACGCCAGCGCTCGAGCAGGGCCGGGTCGGCCATCGCCGCGGCGAGAACCGCGTGGATGCGGCGGGCGGACGTATCGTGTGGCGGTGACATGGATCACGCATGTCCGAGCATGCTGCGCACGCGTCCGATGTGATCGATGAGAACGTCGTCGGGCAGATCCGGCGCCCAATTGTATTCGAAGGTCACGGCCCTCGGCCGCGTGCGCTCGAGCACGGTCTCCACCAGCTCGAACACGGAGTCGTCGGCGAGACTCGCGTGGTCGTCCCACGCGGTATCCAACTGCATGTCGAGGCCGGAGACGTGCAGCTCGACCAGATGCTCGAGCGGAAGGCGCCGCAACTCCGTTTTCGGATCGAAGCGCATGTTGATCGAGCTGATCATGAAATGGGTCAGGTCCAGCAGCATGCCGATGTTGCAGCGGCGATGAACCTCGATCGTGAAATCGACGATCGACATCGTGCTGCCCGGGATCGGGAAGTACTGCGGCGAATTCTCGACGATCAACGGAACCGGAAAGCGCGCCTGCAAGTCGGTCAAGTTCTGACAGGCACGCCGGAGCACCTCTTCGCAGAGCTGAGGACAGACCGTGTAGGTCAGCGTCGTGGGCTCGTGCATCGCCGCACCGCGCTCGAGCGGGTCGGCGGAAATGAAGGCGAGATGCTCACCGATCCACGGCGTCCCGGTGTGCCGAGCGCGTTCCGCGATGGAGTCCAGCGTTGTCTCGGACGGCGGCACGAAGCCGGCGATCGACATGCTGGCGCAATGCAGGATGACCGGCGCGAGCTCCTGAACGGCACCGGCGGCTGGATCGTGCTGCAGTAGCTCGAACGGAAGCTCGATGTAATCCACCAAGTCCGGATTGCGTTTGACGAACCCCGGCACGCACGGCCCGTTCGCCAATCCGACCCAGGTTCGGCCAGAGGGAATCTCACCCGCGAATTTCATAATTTCCTCGGATGCGGCCCCCGCCCAAGGTACGAACGAATCCGTGATCGACGCCGCGATCGCGCGCCCGCGAAAAATGACGCAAATCAGTCGTAAATGTACACGGAATTGGCGCGGCCGCCCTTGATCGCATCGATCGAGGACAACTTGATCGTCAACTTGCCCTTTTTGAGACAACGCTGGATCGCCTCGACCTTTTCCTTGTCGAGCTTGAACGACAGCTGCATGTCCGAACCACCGCCCTTTTTCCCTCTCGCCGGTGTCCTCGCCATGATGATGCTCCTCCCACGTTGTGAGATATTTGTGATTGTATCACGAACGCGATGCGCGGTTGTATCACGAATGAGCTACAACGTCAATTTAACCGCACGAATGTGAACTCAACGACGACGTGTCCCGCACCCGATGCGCTTTCAATCGAAGAGACGCGCTCATTGGATCGAATATGCATCCGTCGGTGACGGGAGATGCGCGAGCGCTGCGACGGGCCCGCCGAGGCGACCACCGGAGCATTTTGCAGCCGACGCCGAGATCGGAACGAAGCGCATGATCGGCTCGCTCGTCGGCATCATCGTGATATCCATCTTCCAGTCGATGTCCTGGTCGTCGGACAGAACGACGTGGAACCGTTTGAGGATTCGCGCGAGAACCGCCGTCAGTGTATGGCTCGCCAACGACTTGCCGATGCAATGCCGGGCGCCGGCGCCGAACGGAAGATAGGAATATGCCGCGGGCTTGAGATCGCGCCACCTCCCCGGATCAAATGCATGCGGGCGTGCATAGACCCGTGGATCGCGTTGCGCGACGTAGGGGCTGATCACCACCTCGCAACGGGGGGGAAGCTCGTGGCCCGCAATACTCGCGGCGTCCGTCGTCAGCCTGACCATGATGGCGTTCGGCGGCAGGAGACGCAGGCTCTCCTGAACGACCCCTCTCAACGCCGGGAGGTCGGCCTCCTCGAAATGCTCCGGCACGTCGCCGTCACCGAAAGCCGTTACCAATTCCCGCCTGACCGCTCGCTGCATGTCGGCATGCTGCGACAAGAGTAGCAGCGCCCAGGTGAGCGCGACGGCGACCGGCTCGCTGCTCGACATGAAGAGCACGTTCGCATGCGCCACCAATTCGTCATCGCTCAACCGCTCGCCGTCCGCGGTCTCGAGCTTTGCAAGGCGGGCCAAGAGGCATGGGCGGCTGTTCTGCCCATCCGAGGGACGGCTGCGCAGCGCCGCCAACCGATCGCGGATCATCCGATCGATCTTGCTGCCTATCCCGACCAAGGTGCGGCGCGCCTGGGGATCGAAGCGCTCTCGCATGCCGGATACTCTTCTGCGGTGATCAAAATAGGATTGAATGAGACGACCCAGGGCGAGATCGGAGGTCCCGAAGATCAGCCGTTCGGAGATGTTCAGCACGAGGCGCCGCATCTCGCTCAGGAGAGGAAGCTCTTCCCCGGGTCCGAGTTCCTCGCTGTACGCGTTCCATCCTTGGGTGACCATGTCGAAATAGTCGCTTGCCCGATGCGAACCGAGCACCGAAGTCAAAAGCTTTTGACGGCTGCGGTGCTGTTCTTCCCGCATGCTGAACAGGGCGGAGTTGAGACGCATCAGCCGCGGCGGCAACGAGAAACGTTCACCGACGGATATCGCCATTCCGAATCGGTCCGCATCGCTCAAGACCTGCCGAATCGCGGTCGGGCCAAAGACAGCGACCACCCCGGCGCAGGACTGCGCGCGGGAGAAGATGGACCCCGACTCCGAGATGACCACGAGTCCCTTGGCCGCCGCTTCTGCCTGCAGCAGGAACAGGAGCGGATCGGCTCTGAGCTTTGCAAGGTCCACGAACCGCGGGATGGAGGAAGACAGGGTCATCGCAAGCCACGTTGCAGCCGACGACCGGCCGGATGTACATTCGGATCATGGGAAGGATAGCATATAGTTGCTGCTGTGGCCCCAGGCTGTTCAATCTATCCGGAGAGTGACTCTCGCGCCGCTCGGCGTGTGGACCTCACGCTGATCTCCATGTTGAGGCCGTTGGCTGCATCGTGGCAAACCCCCGCCTCGGAGATTTGCACCATCAATACGTCCGGATTTGATTTCCGGTAGAGACGGCCGTTCGTGCTCGGCGTCTCGTCCAAAAGGAGGACGTCGGCCAGCGCTGCTCCAAGCCGTAGAAAAAATTGCGGTTTTCAAGATGTTGCTGAAATCGCGACGCGACTGAACTTTGATATTCGCCGAGCCCGATGCTGCGTCCGCGAAGACAGGCGGCGATAGCTGTCCCCGCGAGAGCGCCATCCGAGCGCGCCTTGTG
>JBARNF010001174.1:0-8820 GCA_049802835.1 Bradyrhizobium sp. | reverse complement strand
CGATACGCATTCGCCTCTTGGGACTTGAGCTAGGGCGTCCAGCTCCCGGAGCCCAGCAGGGTGGGGGGAATGATCGCGCCGGTCACTCCGTCGATGAAATGGAATTTCGTGCAGGCCGGGCAGGTGAGGGGCTCGAACCGGGGAGATGCCCTTCGGGATTATGATGACGCTACACATAACTGTTACCCCCGCCCAAGCCGCCGGGCCGTCGTCTCGCAGCGCGCCGATGTCACCATCAGTCTACTCTCGGCTTCACGACAACCGCGCGGGACGAAGCTTCAGCTCTGTGAGCGCTAACGCCGCGTCGAGTGAGCTGGGTGTTGATGCAGTCCAGTGACTGTCACCGGAGTGTCTTTCGTCGGGTGCAGCACCGTGCGTTTCGATGAGCCTGAGCGCTCCTGAAATGCTATCCCGGTGGCGGATCGTGCCAGCCCGGGGGAGATGATATGAGCTTCGAACTGATGATGTTGGCAGCCGCCAGCGTCTGGGGCTTCGTTCAGCTGGTTGCTGCGGCGCAAGCTGCCAATGTTCAGTACGGTCTGCGATGGGCTGCCAGCCCGCGTGACGTCGAGATGCCGCCGCTGACGCCGATTCCCGGGCGCATGTCTCGGAATTTCCGCAACTACATGGAGACGTTTCCGTTCTTTGTCGCGGCGGTCCTCGTCGCCCAGGCGGCCGGCATCCACAACGACCTGACTCATTGGGGATCGATCGCTTATCTCGCCGGCCGCCTCGGCTACACCGCGCTCTATATTTCGGGCATCCCGCTCATCCGCTCACTGTTCTGGAACATCGCGGCCTTTGGCATGCTGGCGGTTCTTGCCGCGCCCTTCATGTCGCGCTGAGCCAGCCGGACCTGGCTCGGCTTGCCCGGCGATCGGGTTACGGTGACAGTGCATCAAATGCCGCCGGTTTGTCGCGCGTACCTTGTCTCTAAACACAGTTCGTTGCGCTGCGTCTCGAAGGAATACATCAACGGCCGCAAGTATCATCGGTCGCGGCGTGGTCGCGAACTGCGGATCAGGATCGTGGGTGGAACGTCTCAAGCGAGACCATCCACGTCGCGCGGAATCGGCTCCCCGCCGCAGTCAACCTGGAGCGGCTCCCGACTGTGCCTTTGACTCCAGGTTGCTGAAGTGGTCAAGTTCGTCCGCAACGGGAAACAAAAGTTCCGGGCAGCTGGACGCAGGGAGGGGACCATGAACGGCAACAATAACAAGCTCGTGGCGGAAGCGATCGGCACCTTCTGGCTCACATTCGGCGGCTGCGGCAGCGCGGTGATCGCGGCCGGCGTGCCCGAGGTGGGCATTGGCATGCTCGGCGTGGCCCTCGCTTTCGGTCTCACGGTCCTGACCATGGCCTACGCGATCGGCCACATCTCCGGCTGTCATCTCAATCCGGCAGTGACGGTGGGCCTCGCCTGCGGCGGGCGGTTTCCGACCAGCCTGATCGTGCCCTACGTCATCGCGCAGGTCGTCGGCGCGATCGTGGCAGCCGCGGTGCTGTATGCGATTGCCAGCGGTGCACCGGACTTCAGTGTTGCCGGCGGCTTTGCCGCCAACGGCTATGCCGATCATTCGCCCGGCAAATACGGGCTCGGCGCCTGCCTGCTTACCGAGTTCGTGCTGACCATGATGTTCCTGTTCGTCATCATGGGATCCACCCATGGCAAGGCGCCGGCCGGATTTGCCCCGATCGCGATCGGTCTTGCTCTGACGCTCATTCACCTCATCAGCATCCATGTCACCAACACGTCGGTGAACCCGGCGCGCAGCACCGGGCCGGCGCTGTTCGTGGGTGGCTGGGCGCTAGCGCAGCTCTGGCTGTTCTGGGTGGCGCCGCTGCTCGGCGGCGCGGCCGGCGGCTTCCTCTATCGCTGGCTCAGCCCGGAGCCGGCTGGCGATGTGACGGGTCAGAGCGCGATGCGGAAAAGTGCGTAGGGGGATTCTCCGCACGCGGTCACATCGCGCGGAGTCCAGGCGATTTGATCGCCCGCCTTCATCAGCTGTGGATGGGCCGCAAAGAGCGGTGATGCCATCCCCAGCCGATGTTCGGCCACCCCGCGCTCTCACGGCACGACCGCGCGGCCCTGTTCCTCGAGTGCCGCACGCCGGCTCTCGTTGAATTTGTCGAGGCGCCATTGCGCGATGCTGGTCCAGTCCCGCCCGGTGAGATCGCAGGCGAGTGCGACGGGATCGTTGTGCAGCAGCAGGTCGCGTTCGGCCCGCGGTGCCGCGTCGTAGCGCGACCAGAGCTCGCGCACCGCTCGCGCGGCGTCGTCCTGCGTCATGCCGAACACCTGAACGAGCGCGGCCTGCGTCATGGCCTGGTGGCGTTCATGGAGGCGGATCCGGGACTCCTCGTCCAGCTGCTCGATGTGCATGGCCTGATCTCCAACGGGAGCCTCTCACGGGAATAACGGATTGCCGGTTGCGATGCCGCCCAATGGCGCGCCCAGCGCAGCGACCGCGTTGGCTCCGATGCAGCAGATCTGATCGCAATTTGCGTAGGTGATCGACTGCGGAAACGCCGCGACGGGGCCATGGACAAGCGCGTAAGCAGCGCCTCCGCTCCGGCCATGCGTGGCACTTCCGAGCCGATTGAATAGCACGAAATCATGATAGTCGCTATCGGCCAGGACAAAGGTGAGATGCTCACAGGCGGCCGCCAGATCCCGGTCCAAGTCGAAGCTCAGCACCGCCGCGATTCCAGCGACGTGGGACGGCAGGTTTCTCACTTTCTGATTGGCCCATTGCTGGGCCTGATGCAGCGTGGTGGTCACGTAGAAGCCCTGGCCGAAATCGGCGGCGCCGCGTCCGGCGCGCGGGTTGATGCCATGGCTCACGATGAGCTGCGCATGCGCCAGCGTCGTCCCGTGATAGACCCGCGCCGGTGCGTTGCTCCAAGCCACAGCCGCATTCTCCGCCTTGATCGCCGCCGATCGTATCACGGGTCGATTTCGTTTTGGCAGTGCGCCGCGCGCAATCCCGCGCCTTGCCAGTCCCGCTGCCGGCCTCACGCATTCCGTCGTGATCGAAGCCTGCCGGCGCCTGGGCCTTGATCCCTGCCGCCGGTCTTGGATAATGCGCGCCCGCAGCCACGAACTCAGGTGCGGCGATGAGCGGAAAGAACAAGGTGCCGTTGCCCGATCGGGTCGCCAGCGCCGCCGAGGCCGTGCTGGCCAGGCAGCATTATGTCAGCGCCATCGACGTGCTCTGTGGGCTCGGCTGGCTCGATGCATCGCTGCTGGAGCGGTGGCGGCGCGGGCAGGTCGGCTCGCTGGAGCAGGTGACGCGCTCGAATCTTCCGCGCATCTCCGAAGCCATGAAGCATTTTCGCGCCTGGGCACGGGCGAAGGGGCTGAAGCCGAGCGAGACCGCGTACGTCGCGCGGAGGCCGGGCCGGCAGCCGCTGCGCTTCAGCCGCAGCGGCGATCCGGGAATCGAAAAATTGTACCGGACCCATTGGGTGTCGGCGGCATTGTCGGAGAAGAAGCGCGAGCGCCTCGCCGAGAAGGCGAGCCGGGCGCCGGAGCTGGTGGCGATCGTGCCGACGCAGCATGACTGGACCTGTCACCGCTGCGGCGGGACCGGCGATCTCCTGATGATGGAGGATGGCGGCCCGGCGTGCCTCGGTTGCGCCGGCCTCGGCGATCTCGTCTTCCTGCCCGCCGGCAATGCCCTGCTGTCGCGGCGCGCGAAGGCGAGCAGCAAGCGCCACGCGATCGTCGTGCGCTTCAGCCGGACGCGCGGCCGGTACGAGCGGCAGGGGCTGCTGGTGGAGCGGCAGGTGTTGGCGGAGCTGGGCGAAACGATCGAATGAGCGCACGGATTCGGCGACGGGCCGCGCTCACACCTTCATGTCGATCACGGTCCGGCTCATCTCGTCGCTCGCCTTCAGCACGCGCGCATTGGCCGCAAAGCTGTACTTGGCAACCAGCTGGCTGATCATCTCCTGCGCGAGGTCGACCTTGGGCGCGGCGACCAGGCCATCCTTGTTGGCGAAGGACGCCGATGGATCGTAGCTCGCCGACGTCCCGGAGCTTGCAGTGGTGATGGTCGTCTGCGTGCCGCCGCCGGCGACGTCGCTTTGCACCAGTTCGAGCGGCGAATAGGCTTTCGGTGCGCCTGGCGGCAGCACGCCGTTGGCGTCGGGCAGCGCGCCCGTGCTCCTGGCATTGGCAATGTTCGAGGCGGAGACCTCGAGCCGGCGCGAGGCCGCATTCATGCCGGAGACTGCGATTGTCGCGATACTGCTCATGCGCGCCTTGCCGAAGGATGGAGCGCGCAGCTAACCCCTGTTCACGCCAAGCAAGCGTCAAGGTCGACGGTGCAATCCGAATGATCGGCGCAAGGTTCCGTTCACCATCGGCGCTGCGGCCGCGCCAGTGCCGCCGTCCCGCCCGGGCGCTCCGACTTCCCGGTGGATTGATCCTGCAGGCGGTTACCGCCGGACGCCGGGCACGGTAATCTCCGGGAAACGAGGATGTCCGTCATGGCCAAAGCAGGCGCGAAGCAAGCCGGTCTCGACCACCATGCCAAAACGATCGCGGCGGGGATTGCCAGGGGCCGGCTGCCGCAGCCCACGCCGGATCTCGAACGCTTCGTGGTCAACAACCCCACCGAGATCTTCGCGGCGGCCGAAGGCGTTTGCCGCAACCTGCCGCCGGCAGGCAACGACGAAGCGATCGGCATCGGCTATCTGTTGCTGCTGCAGATGCTGCTCGCTGGCCTGAACGAGCGGGCGAAGCGCGGCGCCAAGGGTGCGGCCGAACTCATCGCGGCCTTCCAGTCCGATCTGGCCGCGCGCGTCGAAGCCGGCGAGATCGACGGCTCGATGATCGCCTTTCTCGGCGGCGCGTTGCAGCAGGCGGGCATCGCCGCCGCGCCTGAGCTCGTTGCCGTGTCGGGCGGGCTCGATGATGACGAGGAGATGCTGCCGGACGACATCATCGCCGCGCTCGATCAGATTCTCGAATCCGGCGATGGCGACCCGTTCCAGCTGGTTGCGGCCTTCGCCGAGGGTGGGCACCTCCTGCCCGAGGAAGCCAAGGTCGCGCTTGCAATCCACCTGGCGGAGAACGAGCGACCGGACGCCCGCGCCGCTGCCATCCTGTTCCTGCAGGACGGCAGCTCGGCGGTGCGCCGGGCGGTCGCCGCAGCGCTGGCCGCGCAGGCCTCAGTGCTGTCGCCGGTCGACCTCAGGCGCGTGATCGCAATGCGCAACTGGCGGCCGGAGCGCGAGCGCGCCGACATCGACCCGATCATCCACAACGCCCGGGGGGCTGGCCTGGCCTGCGCGTCCTGGCCAAAGGGCGCGGTCGACGAGCTGAAGAGCAGTGCGATCGACGGCTCCGGCGCACAGCTCGTCGTCTCGGTATCGCCGGTCGACCGCAAG
This sequence comes from Bradyrhizobium sp., assembly GCA_049802835.1. Classification (GTDB taxonomy): domain Bacteria; phylum Pseudomonadota; class Alphaproteobacteria; order Rhizobiales; family Xanthobacteraceae; genus Bradyrhizobium. The sequence continues at coordinate 3,423 of JBARNF010001174.1, read as the reverse complement.
ACGAAGCGGATGTCGACGATCTTCATCCGGGACGGGATCAACGAGGCCATGACCACCCAGCCGCAACCGCTTCGGACCGTCAAGCAGGTGATGGGAGTGGGAACGCATGGCCCGCTGCTCGGCGTCAGTCGGGCTTTCGTCGATCGCATGGTGGGGCATCATCTCGCGCTCGGCATCGGGCGCGGCGAGGTGCCGCCGGCCGGACTGCTGCAGGTCGCCGAAACGATCGGCGGCGCGGGCTGGCAGCCGGGCCGGATCGATTTTCGCGAGGCCCTGAGCGAGCTGATTGCCGACCTGCCCGAAGAGCTGCAGGAGTCCGAGGACGTCGAACTCGCTCTCGCAGACAGCGATGGCATCGTCGAGCTGGACGAGATCGCGGACTCCTGGTTCGAGGACGATTCCGAGCTGGAGCAGAAGGTCAAGAGCGCCAGCCGCCGTGCCCGCGAAAAGCTTCCGGCTAAGCTGCTGCAGAACGACGGTGCGATCGGCGCGCAACGCGCGCGCTGGGCTGAGCTGTTCGTGTTGACGGCGCTGTGGATGCGCGAAGGGCCGCGCGAGCAATGGTCCGGCTGGGCCGATCTCGCCGTGGTCGCCCGGGCCGTGCTCGACGGGCACGACCTCAATCGGATCGGGTTGATGCAGAGCATCGCCGAGCGGACGGTCGATTATCTGTCCCGCGAGGACGACGACGATTTCGAGGACGACTTGTTCTGATCAGCCGCCTGCGCGGCAGCGCAGCTGGTCGGGCTATTGCCCAGACCAAGAGCATATGATCTGGTCCGGGCGGGATGGTCAGTTCCGCCTGGGGATCGCGGCCCGCTTCGGTTCCCGGCGCCGCGACGGCCATGCCATAGTGCCAGCCGATGCGCGTCGCGCCGCGGCTCGCGCGGGACGATTGCACGGGAGGTCGGCGCGGCACCATGGCCGGCAGTGACAGCGACAAATCGCGGCTCGATGATGCCGCCCGTGCCGGCTGGCTCTATTTCATCGCCGGTCACACCCAGGACGAGATCGCCAGGATGCTGCAGGTGTCGCGCGCCTCGGCGCAGCGGCTGGTCTCGCTGTGCCTTGCCGAGCGGCTGATCACGTTCCGGCTCGAGCATCCCATCGCCTCCTGCATGGCGCTGGCGGCCCATCTCAAGGAACGCTTTGCGCTGGTGCATTGCGAGGTGGTGCCGACCGATCCGGCCGCGCCCACGGGGGCTGCCGGAATTGCCGAGCGCTGCGCCAACCTGCTCGAAACCACTCTGCGCACCGAGACGCCCGTGATCATCGCGCTCGGAACGGGGCGCGCGGTGCGCGCCGCCGTCGAGCGCGTCTCGCCGATCGATCGGCCTGAACACCAGATCGTCTCGCTGGTCGGCAACATCCTCGCCGACGGCTCGGCGAGCTTCTTTGATACCGTGGGGCGCCTCGCCGACCGCACCGGCGCACGGCACTATCCGATGCCATTGCCGTTCCTGATGGGGTCCGAGGACGAGCGCGACCGCATGGTCCGGCTCGACGCCATCGCCAAGGTCAAGGGAGTTGCCGACAAGGCCGACCTGAAGCTGATCGGCATCGGTCAGATGGACCAGAAGGCGCAGATGCATGTCGATGGCTTCGTCACCCGCGACGAGCTCACCGAGATGATGCGGCTCGGCGCCATCGGCGAGATCACCGGCTGGGCCTATGATGCCGAGGGCCGGGTGATCGCCGGCGGCACCAACCGCAGGCTCACCAGCATTCCGCCCGAGGTGCCGGCCCGTGCGATGACGATCGCCGCGGCGCTTGGCCCGGCCAAGATCCCGGCGATCCGGGCGGCTTTGATCGGGCGGCTGATCAACGGCTTGATCACCGACGAGGCCACCGCCCGCGCCATCCTGGCGTAACGGATCGACCCCGGCGCTGCTCCCCTTTCTTCAATCATGGGACTGATCCCTGTCGCGCCGCACAACCTTTGGGTGGCGGCGTATGCTTGACAAAGCCTGACCAGTGTTGTGAACATAAGCTCAGCCCGTGAGCATATATTCAATCATCACGGGGAGGGAGGACACCGTGAAGACCATCTTCACTCGGACGAGCATGCTTTGCGCGCTGGCGGGCGCCACGCTCCTGACCGCGCCCGTCATGGCCGAGACCAGCCTGACCATCGCCACCGTCAACAATGGCGACATGATCCGGATGCAGGGCCTAACCAGCGAATTCACCAAGGCCAATCCCGACATCGCCGTGAAATGGGTGACCCTGGAAGAGAACGTGCTGCGCCAGCGCGTCACCACCGACATCGCCACCAAGGGCGGCCAGTTCGACATCCTCACCATCGGCACCTACGAGGTGCCGATCTGGGCCAAGAAGAACTGGCTGGTGCCGCTCGACAAGCTCGGCGCCGACTACGACGCGAACGACATCCTGCCGAAGATCAAGGATGCGGTCTCGGTCGACGGCAAGCTCTATGCCGCGCCGTTCTATGGCGAGAGCTCGATGGTGATGTACCGCACCGACCTGTTCGACAAGGCCGGGCTGAAGATGCCGGAGAGCCCGACCTGGGACTTCGTTGTCGACGCTGCCAAGAAGCTCACCGACAAGCAGGGTGGTGTGTTCGGCATCTGCCTGCGCGGCAAGGCCGGCTGGGGCGAGAACATGGCGTTCCTCACCGCGATGTCGAACTCGTTCGGCGCGCGCTGGTTCGACGAGAAATGGCAGCCGCAGTTCAACACGCCGGAATGGAAGAAGACGCTGTCGACCTATGTCGATCTGATGAAGGACGCCGGCCCTCCCGGCGCCAGCTCTAACGGCTTCAACGAGAATCTCGCGCTGTTCAATTCCGGCAAATGCGCGATGTGGATCGATGCCACCGTGGCGGCATCCTTCGTGACCAACCCGAAGGAATCCAAGGTCGCCGACAAGGTCGGCTTCGCGCTCGCGCCCAACACCGGGCTCGGCAAGAACGCCAACTGGCTGTGGGCGTGGAGCCTCGCGGTCCCCGCCGGCTCGCAGAAGGTCGAGGCGGCCGAGAAGTTCATCGCCTGGGCGACCAGCAAGGACTATCTCAAGCTGGTGGCGTCGAAGGACGGCTGGGCCAACGTGCCGCCGGGCACGCGTACCTCGCTCTACAAGAACGAGGAGTATTTGAAGGTCGCGCCGTTCGCCAAGCTGACCTTGGCCTCGATCGATGCCGCCGATCCGAACAAGCCGACGGTGAAGCCGGTGCCGTATGTCGGCGTGCAATACGCCGCGATTCCCGAATTCCAGGGCATCGGCACTGCGGTGGGGCAGCAGTTCTCGGCTGCGCTCGCTGGCTCGATGACGGTGGATGCGGCGCTCGCAGCGGCACAATCCGCCACCGAACGCGAGATGAAGCGCGCCGGCTACATCAAATAGGCGCGTCACGTATCAGCTCGAAAAGAAAACTCCTCCCGAGCTGATCACTGGCGGCCATCC
>JBARNF010001173.1:0-2286 GCA_049802835.1 Bradyrhizobium sp. | reverse complement strand
CTCTGGAACGGACCGTTGCGCGGATGATAGGCAGCATTGCGCGACGCGTAGTCCCGGTCCTTGGCGCCGTTCAGATGCTTCAGGGACGTCGCGGTTCGCCAATCCACAATCTTGTCGGTCAGGCCAGCGGCGGCCTGCGCATCCAGCCCTGCGGCCTGCAGCAGGCTGTTCAGCATCGCCTCGTCGGTCTGGTTGAGGTCGACCCGTCCGAGCTCGTCCTGAATCCTGATGCCGATCTGCGTCCCGTTGAAATCGAGCGTGTAGAGACGGCCGTCGGCGCGCCAGCGGCGGTCCGCTCTCGCATCGAGCAGACCGTCGATGGCGGCATTGACGCTGGCGTCGACGAGTGCATTCAGAGCGGCCTGCTCGATGCCGTTGCGGGCGAGGCCATATGAGACGCTGCTCGACCATGACAGCGACAGCGCAATCGCCGTCAGCAGCCCGAGCCCCCAGAGAACCGACAGCACCGGCATGTCGCCCCCTATCGCCCGCGACAGCGCATCGTGAGCGGGTCGTAGACGCAGGCCACATCAGCCTGCACCCGCGGCGCGATCACGAGCTCCGGCCAGTGACGGGCATCGCCAGGACGCATCAGGACACGCAGCCGGATCAGGACGGGAGCCTCGCTCTGATCCTTCCAGCTTGTGCTCCAGGCCGGATTGGCGTCTCCCGTTGCTCTTGCTGCATAGCTGAGCTCGATCCGATCGATGTCGGACACCAACAGCGTCCGCTCGGAGTCCTGCTTCGCCGCCAGTTCGGGTCGCGCCTGCAGGACGAGATCGACCCCGTCACGCTTGCGGTCGGCGAACAGCTTGAAGCGGAAACGGCCGGCCCCACCGGACACGGCCGGTGCGTCGCTGAGGAACTCGAGGCTCTCGGCCTGCCCGTCGACATCGATGCGCCGCTGCGCCGCGCCTTCGCCCAGCATCATCGGATAGAGATTGCCGATCAGCCGCCGCAGCACGTCCTGTGCCGCGAGCTCACGCTGGAACGCCTCCGCCCGGGCGCTGCCGCTGCGCCAAGCCTGGAGGCCAAACTTGACGTTGTCGAACAGCAGAACGGCAAGCAGGCTGAACAGCGCGAGCGCGACCAGGACCTCGACCAGGGTGAAGCCTGCGTCGCGATCATCCAGCCCGGTTGCTTGTGGTGACGTCATCGGCCCAGCTCACTGCGACGTGGAGGCTTTGGCCCGAGGCGAAGCGTCGAGAGCGCATAGGAGCGCGGGTCCTGCCCTTCCAGCCAGCCGACCTGGACCGAGACCTGATACAGCTCGACCGGCCGCACATCGCCGCCCTGTGCCGGCCCATAGGGCTGGATCGCGAGGTGCCACTGATAGCCGTTCGCCTCGGTGCCATCGCGCGCCTCGGTGCGCAGCGGAATCACGGCACCGACCTGGGTCATGACCGACTGCGCCAGCGACACGGCACCAGCCAGCCGTTCGGCCATTCCCGTTCGCGACAGCCCAGTCGAGAACAGGCCCATCACCAGCGTCAGGCCGATCGACAGCATGGCTAGCGCAACGATGACCTCCACCAAGGTGAAGCCGGCCTCGTCGTCGACAGTTGAGGTCATCGCCGTCGCGGCGGGTGTCATGGCTGCCAGCTCGTCACATTGGCGTTGGCAGAGGCCTCGTCCTCGCGGCCCTCGGGTCCGAGCGAGACGATGTCGTAGGTGCCGTGCTGCCCCGGGAATTTATAGACATAAGGCCGCCCCCATGGATCGCTCGGCACCAGGGTGCCGCTGAGATAGGGCCCGTTCCAGGTAGCAGCAGAGGCCGGCTTCTGCACCAGCGCGCCGAGCCCTTCGGCTGCGGTCGGATAGCGGCCGTTGTCGAGATGATAGAGATCGAGCGCCGAGGACAGGCTGCGGATCTGGATCCGCGCCGTCTTGAGCTTGGAGTCGGAGAGATAGCTCAGCACGCGCGGTCCCACCAAACCCATGATGAGGCCGATGATCGTGATGACGACGAGCATCTCGACCAAGGTGAACCCCGCTTCGCCCTCGGTGCCCCGGCGCAAGCGAGCCCGGCGGAGACCGCGCCACGCCGCAACGCGTCGCCGCATGACTTCACCCATTGCCTGCCACTTCAGCATCATTGCCTCCATCCCCTCAACATGCTGCCGCCGTGCGTACTGTTCCCGTCAGCCACTCGACGCACAGCCGCACCTCGCGCCCGCCAAGCCTCAGACTGAGATCGCCGCCGGTCGACGAGCCGTCCGGAAAGAAGCGGAAGCCGCCCACGGCCGGCCCCGACTGCGTCGCCTGCGCATAAGTCAGCTTCGCCTG
>JBARNF010001172.1:0-2321 GCA_049802835.1 Bradyrhizobium sp. | reverse complement strand
TCACCACGGAAACGCCGGTCTATCTGTACTGCTTCAAGGGCGCGCGTGCGTCCAACACCTTCCTCGCGCTGAAGAACGCCGGCGTGAAGGATGTGCGGATGTATTTCGGCTCGTGGAACGAGTGGTCGCGCGACACGTCGCTGCCGATCGAGGAAGGTCTCCCGATGCCGGCGATGACCAGCAAGGCGGCATAAAAGCTGCATGATATGCACGTCCGGCCGCTGAAAAATGCGGCCGGATGAGCAGTTCGAAGGCGCTGATAGCGCAGGTGTGACAAAGGGGCGCAGCACATGTCGATTTTTGATGATCCATTCGATGCCGGGGCCAGCGTCAACGCCGGTTGCATTTGCGGCCAGCATCGCAGCCCGGCGGAGCATGAGCACGCCGCGCTGGCGCTGCGTTGCGAGCCGGTTACCGACAGTCATGAGAAGCGCTATGAGAACGTCGTCGCCTCCGCGGTGCTGCGCGCGGTGTTCCCGGAAGCAGCGACCCGCCGTGCCTTCCTGAAATCCGTCGGTGCTGCGACCGCGCTCGCCGCGGTCTCGCAATTCTTCCCGCTGAAGACGGCAACCGAAGCGTTCGCGGAATCAGGTACGCCCGAGAAGAAGGATCTCAAGGTCGGCTTCATTCCGATCACCTGCGCGACGCCCATCATCATGGCCGCACCGCTCGGCTTCTACGCGAAAGCTGGGCTGAACGTCGAAGTGGTGAAGACCGCCGGCTGGGCCGTCATCCGCGACAAGACCATCAACAAGGAATACGACGCCTCGCACATGCTGGCGCCGATGCCGATCGCGATCTCGCTCGGCCTGGGTGCGCAGCCGATCCCCTTCACCGTGCCCGCGATCGAGAACATCAACGGGCAGGGCATCGTGCTGTCGATGAAGCACAAGGACAAGCGCGACCCGAAAGACTGGAAGGGCATGAAGTTCGCCATTCCGTTCGACTACTCGATGCACAATTATCTCTTGCGCTACTATCTCGCCGAGCACGGCATCGATCCGGACACCGACGTGCAGCTGCGCTCGGTGCCGCCGCCCGAGATGGTCGCTAACCTGCGCGCCGACAACATCGACGGCTTCCTCGCCCCCGACAACATCTGCCAGCGCGCCATCTATGACGGCGCAGGCTATCTGCACATCCTGTCGAAGGAGATCTGGGACGGCCATCCCTGCTGCAGCTTCGCGGCGAGCCGCGAGTTCATCACGGCAGCGCCGAACAGCTTTGCCGCGCTGACGCGGGCGATCGTCGATGCCACGGCCTATGCGTCGAAGGCTGACAATCGCAAGCAGATTGCGGAGGCGATCGCGCCGGCCAACTACATCAACGCGCCGGTGACGGTGCTGGAGCAGGTCCTGACCGGCACCTATGCCGACGGCCTCGGCGGGGTCAAGACCGACCCGAAGCGCGTCGATTTCGATCCGTTCCCGTGGCAGTCGTTTGCGGTGTGGATGCTGACCCAGATGAAGCGCTGGGGGCAGATCAAGGGCGACGTCGACTACAAGGCCGTCGCCGAGCAGATCTATCTCGCCACCGACACCCGCAAGGTCATGACCGACATGGGGCTGTCGCCGCCGAAGGACTCCTACAAGTCGTTCTCGGTGATGGGCAAGCCGTTCGATCCGACCAAGCCGGACGATTATGTCGCGAGCTTCAAGATCAAGAAGGCGACGTGATGGGGTGGAAGCGAAACTCTGTCCTCGGGTCGTCCCCGCGAACGCGGGGACCCATACGCTGTGTCCTTTCTTTGGGCACCGACGGCAATGACCTTTTCCATCAACTGAGGACGGTGGCTATGGGTCCCGGCGTTCGCAGGGACGACAGCTGTGGGTGTGGTCACACATGACCGCCTCACTTCGTCTCCGCTCAGCCGTCGTCTCGATCGTGCTGCTGGCCGTGTTTCTCGGCGCCTGGCATCTCGCCACACGCGGCACCGGCGCAACCGCCGCGATGAGCCCCGAATACGCCAAACTGATGGGCCTGACCGCGACGCAGGGCAAGTCGGCGATGCCGGGTCCGCTCGATGTCGGCGCCAAGCTGTGGGAGCATCTGCGTCGCCCGTTCTACGACAATGGCCCGAACGACAAGGGGCTCGGCATCCAGCTCGGCTTTTCGCTGGGGCGGGTCATGCTGGGCTATCTGATTGCGGTCGCGATCGCGATCCCGCTCGGCTTCCTGATCGGCATGTCGCCGCTGATGAGCAAGGCGCTCGATCCGTTCATCCAGATCCTGAAACCGATCTCGCCGCTGGCCTGGATGCCGCTCGCGCTCTACACCATCAAGGATTCCAGCCTGTCGGCGATCTTCGTGATCTTCATCTG
>JBARNF010001171.1:0-9571 GCA_049802835.1 Bradyrhizobium sp. | reverse complement strand
TTGGAGCCGGAGGAAGTCGAGCGTCTCCGGCTGGACCAGGCCGACAACGACGGACGCGGCGACGTCACCCCGCAGGAGATCAATGCCCTGAGCTTCCGCCGGTTGCAGGGCTTGTGTCAGCTGGCGTCCTACTATCGTCCCTTCGTCTTCTGTTTCGACCAGACCGAGTGCTATGCTAGCGATCCGATGCTGATCAAGGCACTCGGAAATTGCATCGAGCAGCTCTACGCGGAGCTTCGCAACCATCTCACCGTCGTGACGGCCAATCAGAGAAACTGGGTCGCCGATATCAAGCCGCATTTGGAGCCTCCGCATCGGGACCGCTTCTCTCCGGAAATTGCTCTTGAAGGCATCAACAAGGCTGGCGCACGCGAGCTGATCGAGGCGCGTCTGAAGGATTGCGGAATGCCGGCCAAGGGCATCGCGCAATTTTTCGCGGACAATTGGCTCGAAGATCTGTTCTCGACCCTGGTCGAACTCGGCGTCCGTGCGCTGCTGATGCGCGCGGAAGACCGCTTCCGCGTGCTGGCACGCCCCAATGCTGCGCCACCTCCTCCGCAGACGCTCGACGATCTCTTCCAGGTCGAGCTCAACGGCATCCGCTCCCAGAAGGCGCTGCAGGCCTACAATCAGGACTGCCTGATGTGGTTCGCCAAGGACGTCGGCCAGGCCATGACCGGCGTCAAGGTGGGCCGCACCTCGGGCCGGCGCTACTTCTCGTTCGAATGGAGCTGGCCCGATCGCAGCATCTATTTCGCGTTCGAAGGCGGCGACCATTGGCGACGCTGGAAGGCGATTGCCGACGAGGCCCTCACGATCGCCAAGGCGCAGGGCCAGCGCCGCATCCTCGCCTATGTATTTCGCACACCGGATCTTGCCCGCGTGCCGCGGCCGTCATGGGCGGTTGCCAAGGCGACCATGGACCAAGCCAGCAGCCACGGTTTTCGTATCGTCGAATTGACGATCGACCAGGTCTGCGAACTCCATGCCGCACGCGAGCTCTACTCGAATGCGCTCCAGGGCAACATTGCCTTCTCCGGCACCGCGACGCTGGCCTGGCTACAGATGCGGTTCGCGCCGTTCCTGTCCGACATCGCCACCGCAGGACTGCCGATCAAGGTCCGGAGCGTGGATGCCGGTGGACCGGCCGCGAAGGGGCCGCCGAAAACTGAACAGACCACAGCCGCATCCGACAACCTCGACGGCGACAGCCTGCGCCGCGTGCTCGATCTCGTCCGTGAGCAGCGCATCGTCGACATCTCCGTCGTGCTCGACAGGCTCGGACGCGCGGAGCTGCGCGATCCGCTCTTGCGCAGCGTCGAGGCGCATCCCAATCTGAAGGCACATCCGGGGCCCAAGACCATCTTCCTGCAATGGCGCATCACAGCATAACGGCGACCGAGCTCACCTTTGCCGTTCTCGATCCGGACTGGCGCGCCAGCTGGCTCAGGGGCGAGAAACCGTCGACCAAGAGCTTCGCGCCGGCAGGAACGGCGCGTGCGATGGGCGTGCAGTTCCACAAGGAGGTCGAGAAGCTGGTCGGCTGGCTGACGGCCCGCACCAGTCTGAAAATGGCGGCGCGGATCGATACGGTCGATGCCCTGGTCGATCACGTCTGGACCACCTCGCTGCAGGACATGACCGACAAGCTGTTCGCGGCCGGGCGCGGCGAGGACGCTGCCGCGTTCACCGAGCGCATGCGCCATTTCTGCGCGCGCCTGATCGCGCTGAGGCAGCAGACCCGCAGCTTCGAAAACTGGCAGGACATCTTCGTCGGCGCCGAGCAGAACCTGGCGCGCATTGCCGTGCCGGTCGGCGACGGCACCGTGGAGATCCGCGGCCGCGTCGACGCCATCCGCATTCATCCGGAGCGTCATCTCGAGGTCGTGGACTACAAGCTGAGCCAGGGCGCGCGGCAGAAGGCCGACCTCGTACAACTCGCGATCTATGCGCATCTCCTGCCGATCTGGCGTCCGGGCTGCGAATTCTCAGGCACGCTGGAATACTACCTGCCGGAGTTCCAGGAAGTTACGGTGTCACCGGACGAGTTGAGGGACATCTTCGCCGGCATGGTCGCGCCAGTGCTGCAGGCGATGTTCGCCGGCGAAGGCAATGTCTCACATCCGGGCGCAGAGGTCACCGCACCGCCTGCCGCAAAACCGGCACCGCCTGCCGGCTCCAACCCGAACGCGTTGGGAACGTCGGTGGTCGACGCGTTCCGCAGCTTCAACCTCGCGGTCGAATGCGCTGACGTGATCGAGGGACCGCAGCTGATCCGGCTGCGGCTCACGCCGGGTCCCGGCGTCAAGGTGTCGTCGCTCGCCAACCGCGCCGCGGACCTTCAGGTGAAGCTCGGGCTCGCCGAGCCGCCGCTGATCAAGGCCGGCAAAGGCTTCGTCATCCTTGATTTGCCGCGCCCCGATCCGAAGCCGTGCCTGCTCAAGGACGCGCTGGCGGGGCCGCTCGCCTCTGCCTTGAAGAGCACGGTGAGCTTTCCGATCGGCATCGACGTCGAAGGCAATCCGATCGTCGCTGATTTCGCCGATCCCAACACCTGCCACGCGCTGGTCGCCGGCTCGACCGGCAGCGGCAAGAGCGAATGGCTGAAGGCCATGGTCGCGAGCATGCTGCTGCGCGGCTCACCCGAACAGGTCAAGATCGCCTTGATCGATCCGAAGATCCTGACGTTTTCGGGAGTCGGCGGCAGTCCCTATCTGTGGCGCCCGGTCGCCACCACGCTGGCCGAGGCGCTGAGAATTCTGCGCGATGCGGTCAAGGAGATGGACGCGCGCTATCAGGTTCTGAATGGTGCAGGCGTCGTCAATCTCGGCGACTACATCAAAGCCGGCAAGGCCGACCTGCCCTTCCTGGTGCTGATCTTCGACGAGTTCGCCGACCTCGTTCTCGCCGGGCGCGACGACAAGAAGGAGTTCGAGGCGCTGGTCGCGCGGATCGCCGGCAAGGGCCGCGCCGCCGGCATCCATCTCGTGCTGGCGACCCAGCGCCCCGACCGCGCCGTCGTGACCGGTCTGATCAAATCGAACCTGCCGCTAAAGGTGTGCCTCAAGGTCGCCAATGCGGTGAATGCGCAGATCGTGCTCGACGAGCCCGGCGCTGAAAGTCTATTCGGCAAGGGCGACCTGTTGTGCGATCTCGGCCGTGGCCTCGCGCGCGCGCAGGGGCTGTTCATTCCGCAACCGGAATTCCTCGCCGCGCTCGGGCGGAAGTAGGCTCGCGCCCGTCATGCACCGTGTCGCGTTTGCGACAATGATCCGCTCGATCACGCCGTGTCGAAGGCTCTTTCCGCTGGTCCGGAATTTGCGAGAGCCTGACTGACGGCATCAATCAGCAGGCGGTCCGATGGCTTTCACATCTGTTTGTCCGACAAGCGCCATTTCCGAAGGCGGCATGGGCCTGTTTCAGGTCGGCAAGAAGAGCGTGATGTTGCTGTGGCCCGCGGGCGGCGAACTGAAGGCCTATCGCGGCCGCTGCCCGCACACCGACGTGCCGCTGACCGAAGCGACGTTCGACGGCAAGACCATCACCTGCCCACACCATCAATGGGGCTTCGACGGCGTGAGCGGCAAGTGCGTCACGCATCTCGTCCGCAACGCGCTGCACGCCTACCCGCTGCAGATCGAGGACAGCGAGATCCAGGTCGACGTCGGCACCCTCAAGCCGGCACGGGCGCCGGCCTGATCAACGCCTAACGGAGCGGGCCAAACACCGGCCGCCCCCTTAGCGCGCGCGATGCACGGGGAGCCATATCGACGAGAGTCGGAGCATGTCGAGCGCTGCGGAATGGGTGATCTGGAACGGATCGATGGGGATCGTCGACACGGTCCGGCTCGGCGCCATCATCGACGGCGCAACGGGACGGCTGGTATGGCTGGCGCCGCCCTATGACGTCGTCGGCCCGTTCAGCTTCGACGAGTTGGAGAGGCAGGGCCGCATCATTTTCGGCGCCTGCCTCGTGATGTCGCAACGGCGCTGGCGGGAGGATCAGGATGCGTTGCGCATGGAGGCGCGGGCCGCGCGTCGCGCCCTGTGGGATCAGCTCGCGCGCGATCAGGACGACGAAGCTTTTCGCACCATCCTCGAACTGCCCCTGCAAGGCAGGCTGACGGCGGTGGACATCAAGGTGGCATTCCGCCGGCTCGCCAAGACCGCACATCCCGACGCCGGCGGCAGCAACGAACTGTATCGACGCATCTCGGACGCGCGCGAGGTGCTGCTGGCGCAATTGGACTGAATGCCGCAGCAGCCGGAGGCGACCGGCATCAGCGCGCCGTTCGCTCTGCGCTCGGTGTGAGGCCGAACCGGCAGCGATAGCAGTGCGCAAAATGCATCGGCGTCGCGAAGGGCGGTCGCGAGCGCGACTTCGCCGATGGCGATCGTGCTCTGGCGCAGCAGCACGCGCGCCCGCTCCAGCCGTATGTGGAGATAGCGCCGGTGGATCGTCGTCCCGAGATGCTGGGTGAACAGCCGCTCGAGCTGCCGCAGCGACAGCCCGGCAAGCCGCGCCAACTCGACGACCTATCTCTCCGTCATCATCTATCCCCGGCGCAGCCGGTAACGGCGTCTCACGCGGCTCCGTTGCCGCTCGCAGGGTGCAGCGTCCGCGCCTCGTGGGTGAACTGCAGCATGCCGGCCGCAGCGAGGCGCTGCACGGCGAGCCAGCTCGCATGATCGATCAACTCGACGGCGGGACCGGACGACAGCCGCTCGCGTTCGACTGCGATCGACGGCGCATCGAGATCGAGCACGGCCACGAGCCGCTGTGAGCCGGACGCATCGCGCCGGGCTTCGATCAGAATGGCACGATCGCCGTGGCGCTGTACCAGCTCTGCCGCAACGGCCTCGCTGGACATCACGATCGGATGGCGCGCTGAGCCGGTAATCATCACCTGCATGCGTTCGATCAACGCGGCGCGGCCGGACGGCATCTTCAGCGCCGAGAGGTCACCGATGCCGTCCACGACTCCGTCCGCCAGCGCCTGCTTGCGCCCGAGCAGATGCAGAATGTCGTGCTCGATGCTGTCCTCGGTGATCAGGTTGACGACGGTGACGGAGCGCGCCTGCCCCTTGCGCCAGGCGCGGGCGATGCGCTGCTCGAGCTTCGCCGGATTCCACGGCAGATCGATGTTGATGACGACGCTGGCTGCCTGCAGGTTCAAGCCCACGCTGCCGCTGTCGGTCGAGAGGAACAGGCGGCAGGCGGGATCGTGCTTGAAACGGTTGATTTCGGCGCGGCGCCGGATCTGCGACACCGATCCGGTGTGCCAGGCCGCATCGAGGCCCATCTCGCCGGCGAGTTCGCGGACCATCGCGAGCATCCGTTCCCATTCCGAGAAGATGATGGCCTTGCGACCCGGCTCCTGCAGTACGTCCTCGAGAATGCCTTCGAGCTCCTCGAGCTTCGGGCTGATCCGGCAGGTGGGATCCAGGATCGCTGGCGTATCACAGATCATGCGCATGCAGGCGAGCAGCATCTGCAGACGGTCGAACTCGGCCTTCGTCAACGGCCGTTTCTGGGCAAGCGCAAGCAGGCGTCTCGCCTGCGCCGCATAGTCCTCGTAGCGCAGCCGCTGCTCGTCAGCCATCGCGACGAAATAGTTCTTGACGGTGCGGCCAGGTAGTTGCGCTTCCACGTCCGCCTTGCGCCGCCGCAGCAGTACCGGTTGCAGGCGCTCGCGCAAGGCGCCGAGGTTCTGATAGTCGACCGGACGGCCGCGCTCGTCGAGTTGATAGAACTCACGATTGAAGCGAAAGAGCGGGCCGAGAATTTCCGGGTCGAGATACTGCACGATGGAATAGAGCTCGTCGATACGATTCTCCAGCGGCGTTCCCGTGAGCACGAAAGCGTAGCGCGACTGCAGCAGCTTGACCTGGCGCGCGGTCTTGGTCTGCCAGTTCTTGATGCGCTGCGCCTCGTCGAGGATGACGAGATCTGGCTTCAGCGTGGAATTGATGTCGTCGACGTCGGACAGCACCTGCTCGTAGTTCACGATGGTGAAGAAGGCGGGATCCGTATAGGCGGCGAGACGCTGCGCGCGCGGACCGAACACCAGGCGCGTGGCGCGGTCGGCGAAGCGGGCGATCTGCTCTTCCCATTCCGATTTCAGCGAGGCCGGGCAGACGACCAGCACGCGGCGAATGCCCTTCAGCCGCGCCAGCAGCTCGCTCGCTGCGATGGCCTGGACGGTCTTGCCGAGTCCCATTTCGTCGGCGAGCAGCGCGCGTTCGCCGAACACGAGATGCAGCAGACCGTCGCGCTGATAGGGCAGCAGCGGATGCTTGACGAGGCCCGCGAGTTTCTTCTCGGCCCGCGCCTCGAAGGCGGCACGCGCCTTGGCCCGCTCCCGCGCCCGCCGGGCCCGATCGAGCCAGGCTGAGAAATGGCGCGACAGCCGGATGGCGCGGCGGATCGCCAGCGGCGCCTCGTTCCAGGCCGCGATCAGCTTCTCGATCCGCCGGGGTTCGGGCATGAGCGCGCCGTGGCGGTCGAGATATGGCTGCAGCCATTGCGCCGCACCCTCGATCGGCTTGGAACGTTCGGCGGGCCACAGCAGGGCCGGCGTGCCCGGACCGCGTCGATCGAGGAAGATCTCGATGCGGCCAATCCCCGCGCGCGCGGCATCCGCCTCGGCCTTGGTGCGCCTGCGCGTGAGCGCGGCGATGACGCCCTCGATGTGCTTGCAGGTGCCGAGCCCGTTGACGCGATGATCGATGCAGCCGCAGGAGTTGATCGCCTCCGTCAGGCTGCGGATCTCGACGTCGTAGCTCGACCCGCTCGCCGACTGGACGCGGAACGTGCCGAACACGGGCTCGCCGGTTTCGAGCGCGTCGATCGTCCCGATCTCGGTTTCGCCGCGCCAGCGCCGGACGCGCAGCTCGTCATCATCGGTCGTCAGCCAGCCCGGCGGCAGCGGCGGCCGCTCGATCACGGCCTTCGCCTTGGTCTTGACCTTCCGCAGGCGGCCGCTCTTGCGCGCCTCGGGCACGACGTCGACGTCGCGGATCGCGAGCGGTGTCTTGCGCATGGATGGCCTCCACTGGGCTGGCTGGCGTGCGAATCGGCTTGCGCCGCAGGTTACCGCCGCGCAGCGGCGGTGGATGCGGCGCATGGTGCCCTCGGCGCCGGAAGCTGTGGATGGCGGCCTCCTTCCGGCGACCGGCAGGTGAGCGGGGCCGCCCGCCCCTCCGCAAAAGGCCTTGGTGTGACCAACGAACCCGGTTCCGTCCGACGCCCCGCTTCGGCTATATCGGAAGGGGCCGCACCGACATCTGCAACACCGGCCGATCCACCGGCGACGCTGAACGCATGGACACATCCGTAGAAGACTTGCTCGGCCTGTCCGAGCCCGCCTTGGTCGCCGCCTATGCCGACGCCCGCCGGCGTTTCGTGCAGCAGAAATTCGCGCGCGACACCCAGCGGGCGCGGCTCGAATGGATGCGCGCGAAGGCGTTCGTCAATAGCTCAGGTAACGTGACCGAGCGCAATATGGCCGTCACGCTTTCCGATGAGCTCGCGCGCAAGGGCCAGGAGGTGCGCGAGCTGACGCGGGAGATGGACCTCGCCAAGGCCGAGGTCGACGTGATCGACATGGTGATCCGACTGCGCGGCTCGCATGGGCTCTCGTCTCGACCATCGTCCACCGGGCAGGCCGACGAGCCCGGCGAGGGTCTCGCCGAGCCGGATGCGGACCAATATCTGGGCTGACGCTCAAGCCGGCCGGAGCGCTCATGTCCGGCCGGCTTGGCGCTCGGCTATCAGCCTTTAGAAGAAGCCGAGCTTCTTCGGGCTGTAGCTGACCAGCATGTTCTTGGTCTGCTGGTAGTGGTCGAGCATCACCTTGTGGGTCTCGCGTCCCACGCCGGACTGCTTGTAGCCGCCGAACGCCGCATGCGCTGGATAGGCGTGGTAGCAGTTGGTCCAGACGCGCCCGGCCTGGATGCTGCGGCCGAAGCGGTAGCAGGTGTTGGCGTCGCGACTCCACACGCCAGCGCCGAGACCGTAAAGCGTGTCGTTGGCGATCGACAGCGCCTCGTCCTCGGTCTTGAAGGTCGTGACCGAGACGACGGGCCCGAAGATCTCCTCCTGGAACACACGCATCTTGTTGTGTCCCTTGAACACCGTCGGCTTGACGTAGTAGCCGCCGGCGAGTTCGCCGCCGAGCAGGTTGCGCTCGCCGCCGATCAGGAGCTGCGCGCCCTCGTTCTTGCCGATGTCGATGTAGGACAGGATCTTGGACATCTGCTCGGCGGAGGCCTGCGCGCCGATCATGGTCGCCGGATCGAGCGGGCTGCCCTGCACGATCGCGCCGACGCGCGTGAGCGCACGCTCCATGAAGCGCTCGTAGATCGATTCGTGAATGAGCGCGCGGCTCGGGCAGGTGCAGACCTCGCCCTGATTGAGCGCGAACATCACGAAGCCCTCGATCGCCTTGTCGAGAAAGTCGTCGTCCTCGGCACAGACGTCCTTGAAGAAGATGTTGGGCGACTTGCCGCCGAGCTCGAGCGTGACCGGGATCAGGTTCTGCGAGGCGTATTGCATGATCAGCCGGCCCGTCGAGGTCTCGCCGGTGAAGGCGATCTTGGCGATGCGGTTGGACGAGGCCAGCGGCTTGCCGGCCTCCAAGCCGAAGCCGTTGACGACGTTGAGCACGCCGGCAGGCAGGAGATCGCCGATCAGCTCCATCCAGACCATGATCGAGGCCGGCGTCTGCTCGGCCGGTTTCATCACGACGCAATTGCCGGCAGCGATCGCCGGCGCGAGCTTCCACGCCGCCATCAGGATCGGGAAGTTCCAGGGGATGATCTGGCCGACGACGCCGAGCGGCTCGTGGAAGTGATAGGCGATGGTGTCGTGGTCGATCTCCGCGATCGAGCCTTCCTGGGCGCGGATCACGCCGGCAAAATAGCGGAAGTGATCGATCGCCAGCGGGATGTCGGCGGCGGTGGTCTCGCGGATCGGCTTGCCGTTGTCCCAAGTCTCGGCGAGCGCGAGCTTGCCGAGATTGGCCTCCATGCGGTCGGCGATCCTGTTGAGGACCATCGCGCGCTCAGTGACGCTGGTGCGCGCCCAGCCGTCCTTGGCGGCATGCGCGGCGTCGAGCGCGGCCTCGATGTCGGACGCATCGGAGCGCGCGATCTCGCACACCGGCTGGCCGGTGATCGGCGAGATGTTGTCGAAATATTTGCCGGCATTGGGGGCCTTCCAGGCGCCGCCGATGAAGTTGTCGTAACGCGCAGCGAAAGGCGGCTTGAGCGCCGCATTGACGTCAACCTTGGTCATTTGTCTCTCCCATTCACGCCGATGCACACGGCGTTGCGGAGAGGCTCGATCAAACGGCGTTCGGGGACCAGAGGCCGGGACGACCCTATCCGCGGAAGTGTCGCAGTTCTGCGACAGGTTGGCGCCGGATCGGCGATTGCAGGGGCGTCACCGCTCCAACCCGAGTCGCTTCATCTTCCGGTGCAGGGTCGCGCGCGACAGGTCGAGCTCCTTTGCGGCCTTGGAGACGTTGCCGCCGGCACGCGCCAGCGCGCGCTTCAGCACGGCACGTTC
>JBARNF010001170.1:0-4061 GCA_049802835.1 Bradyrhizobium sp. | reverse complement strand
CCGTCTGCCGTTGATGCTTGCGGCCGTGCAGCACGTGCTCAAGGCGCCGTTCTTCCTGGGCCAGGTCGAAGGGCGCGAACCGCGCGCCGATGGCGGCGCGCAGCCGCTGCATCGCGACAGCGTCGAGCGGCTCCGCACCGACGCGGTGTCCGCGCTCGCCTTTCTCGATCCATTCGGCCCGGACAATGGCGCCACGCAGCTGGCGCCGGGCACGCATCGGGAAGGAACGGACGATGCGCATGCGTCGTCATCCGCGTTCGTCACGGCGGGCGAGGCCGGCGACATCCTGCTGTTCGATGTCAACGTGCTGCACGGTGCCACGCTCAATCGCAGCGGCGCGCGCCGCCGGTCGCTGCTGATCACCTATGCTCTGGCCGAGCAGCGGGAACAGTGGCGCGGGACGCGTGCCTTGCGCGCGGTGCGCATGGATCAGGACGAGATTTTCGGAGCCGAGTAGCAGCGTCGACTCCATCTTCCTTTCCGACTTGCCGCCCTTCGCATGCCTGTGGCTCGGGCCGATTTAGACGGAGAGAATGCCTATGAAATTGTACAATTCCGCCACCGCTCCCAGTCCGCGTCGCGTGCGCATCTTTCTTGCCGAGAAGGGGCTCACGATACCCACGGTGCAGGTCGACCGGCGCGGCGGCGAGCAGTTCGCGCCGGCATTTCGCGCCATGAATCCCGACTGTACGGTGCCGGTGCTCGAACTCGACAGCGGTGCTGCCATCACCGACATCATCGCCATCTGCCGCTACATCGAGGAGCTGCATCCTGAGCCAGCCCTGATGGGGCGAGACGCCGAACAACGGGCGCTGATCGAATGCTGGGTGCGGCGGATCGAGTGGGATGGCATCTACGCCGTCCAGGAAGCGTTTCGCAACAGCGCGCCGGGCCTGGAGCGCCGTGCGCTGCCGGGGCCATTGCCGCTCGAACAGATTCCTGCGCTGGCACAGCGCGGGCGTCTGCGCGCTCAGCACTTCTTCGCCTGGCTCGATGCACGCCTCGCCGATCATGCATTCGTCTGCGGGCCCGACTTCACCATTGCGGACATCAGCGCCATGGTGACTGTCGATTTCTCGGAACGAGCAAAGCTCGCGCCGCCGGACGATCTTCGCCATATCAAAAGATGGTACGGAGAGGTGTCGACGAGGCCGAGCGCGAAAGCTTGAGTGTCGAGGTGGGAAGCCCACCTGCGCAGACGCAGGACCGCCCGGAATATATGTCGTCCGTATTGATCGGTGTTGCACCGGTGTCGCAATCATTGCGCATTGCTGCTTCGTCCGATCTCGGAGAGACAATGAGTTCAAATCGTCTGACGGTGCTCGATCGCCTAGCTCTGCGGATATTACGAATCTCGTTGGGCCGTCCGGTCCGGATCGCGGTCGACGGGCGCACGGCGTCGGGCAAGACGACCCTCTCGGCCGAGTTGGGAACGGTCCTCGAACGCAGCGGCCGTCGCGTCATTAGAACATCGATCGACGGGTTTCACCGTCCGAAGATCGAGCGCTATGCGCGCGGGCGGCATTCAGCCGAAGGCTACTATTATGATTCCCGCGATCTCGCTGCCATCACGACGTTGCTGCTGGAGCCATTGGGCCCCAGTGGTGACCGGTTCTACAGAACCGCATCTTTCGATCTCGACAATGACGTGCCGGTCGCGCTGGCGCCCGTGCTGGCGCCGTCTGACGCCGTCCTGGTCGTCGACGGCACCTTTCTTCAGCGGCCTGAATTGCGGGACGGTTGGGATCTCGTCATCTTCGTCGAGACTTCGGAGAAGATTTCCCAAGCGAGGGGTGTCCTCCGCGATTCAGGGCGTCTTGGCGGGACGGATGCTGCGGAGACGATTTATGCAGGACGCTATCGGTCCGCATTCGCGCTCTATGATCGGGCCTGCCGGCCGGAACAGACCGCCGACGTCGTGTTCAACAACAATGATGTCGACCGTCCAGTGGTCCGTATCAGACAGGGGGGCAGGTTACCGGACTGATCGAACGAGATGAGAAGGGAGGCCACGAATGTACGGTAAACCGGGTCCGTGCTCCGGATGCGCCGCTGGCGTGTTCGATCTGGTAGAGCGGCAAGCCAAATGATTGACACGATGGATCGCGACATCCTGAGCCTGGATGATCTCGAAGGTTCCGACATCCTGGCCATGCTGCGGCGCGCTCAGCAGCTTGCTGCCTGCTGGACCGAACGGCGCATGCCGCAAAGCTTCGCGCACAAACGGATTGCACTGGTGGTCGACGACGGCGGATGGCGAAATACGACCGCCTTCGACCTGGGAATTCGCGGGATGGGGGGTCTCTGCGTACATGCTCCCATGCGCATGAACGGCCGGGAGGCCGTGGCTGATCTCGCAGCCTATCTCGACAATTGGTTCGATGCCGTGATCTGCCGGACCCCGGAGCTGGCCGCGCTGCGTGCGCTTGCCGGTGCAGCGAAGGCCCCGGTGATCAACGCGCGAACCCGCCAGAATCATCCGTGCGAGACGCTCGGCGATCTCGCATTCCTCTGGCATCGTCGCAGCAGGATCGAAGGCCTCAAGATCGCTGCCGTCGCACCCGATGCGAATATTCTGCGGTCATGGATCGAAGCCGCACGCGTGCTTCCGATCGAGGTGGTCCAGGTCTATCCAGCGCGGTGGCATGTCCAGGATCGCGCATCGGGGCGTTTTCATGTCTCGACGGAGCTCGGTGAATTGAGCGACGCGGATGTCATCATCACCGATTGCTGGCCAGAGAACGGTGTTGCGGATGAATTGAAGACCTATCAGATCAACGCGGCGCTCCTGGATGGTCTGCGGCCAGATCTGGACTTTCTGCCGTGCCCGCCGGTGACGCGGGGTCAGGAGGTCTCCAGCGACGCCATGCTGCATACGAGTTGCCGCGTCGTTCAGGCGAAGGCCTTCCTTCTGCACGCGCAGAATGCTGCGCTTGAATGGGTGTTCGGCTGAAGCGCGAGAGCGACTGCTTAACAGTCGTCTGCTGCTCTCTGCGAATTTGCCCGTTCTTCTACCGCATCGGCGGCGAGGCCGGAGCTTACGAGCGCGTGCACGGCTGGCTCACCCCACTGGACTGAGCAGACGTTTACGGCTTCGCCGCCTCCCGCTATGATCGGACATGTCTTCAAATCATTCGATCCTGCTCGATCTCGACGGTACTTTGATCGATTCGCGGCCTGGGATCGCCGCAAGCACGTTGGCCGCCCTGCTCGCGCTCGGACATGCGCCCGATGATGCGCTCGACGTGACCAGCGTCATCGGCCCGCCGCTCCAGGACATGTTGCGTGTCGTCCTGCAGCGTTACGGCGATGACCGGGTCGATGAAGCCGTGTCCGCTTATCGCCAGCACTATGGCGACAGTGGCCTATTTGGCAGCGAGCTCTATCCCGGCATCCGCGACGCGCTGCAGGAGATGCATGGCGCCGGACTGCGGCTCTATCTCGCCACGTCCAAGCGCGAGGTGTTTGCGCGGCGCATCCTGGAGCACCTGGATCTGGCCTCGTTGTTCGAAGCCATTCATGGCTCGGTGCCTTCAGGCGCGCTGGACCATAAGCCCGAACTGCTCGCTCATCTTCTCATCCAGCGGAATATCGCTGCTCCTGACAGCCTCATGGTGGGCGACCGCCGTCACGATATCGCTGGCGCCCGCGCCGTCAGGATGCGCAGCCTCGGCGTGCTCTGGGGCTATGGCAGCCGCGACGAACTCGAAACCGCCGGCGCAGACCAGCTAGTGCAGAGTCCCGCCGATCTCGCACGCACGGTTCTGTCGATGCTGAAGGATTAGCTCGGATTTGCCGTGACATCGCCGGGCCGCCTCGTCATCTTGCACCGCGAGCGAAAAGCCGCAAATATCCCTGCCACCCATCTCATCCCGGGAATCCCACACACATGCAGTTCGACGACGTCATCCTCGGTCGCCGCAGCATCCGCGGCTACAAGCCCGATCCCGTGCCCAGGGCGCTCATCGAGGAAATCATTGGACTGGCGATGCGCGCGCCGTCGTCGATGAACACCCAGCCGTGGAATTTCTACGTCATCACCGGCGAGCCGCTCGACCGCA
>JBARNF010001169.1:0-3947 GCA_049802835.1 Bradyrhizobium sp. | reverse complement strand
TTGAATTGCTCATTGGAGGGATTGATGAGACTGACCACCGCCGCCATGCTCGGCGCCGCACTCGCCGGCTTCGCCATCTCGCCGGCCCTGGCCGACGGCTACAAGACCTGCACCAAGCTCGACAAGGCCTCGTGGAAGCCGGCCGCCGAGGCCGAGGCGAAGGCCAAGGACGCCGGCTACGAGGTGCGCCGCTCCAAGGTCGAGGGCACTTGCTACGAGGTCTATGGCGTCAAGGGCGGCAAGCTCTATGAGCTGTTCTACAGCCCGGAGGATCTCAGCCTGAAGCACACCATCGCCAAGTAGTTGGCACGACGGTCGTTCAGCGCTCAGGACGACGTGACGTGACGACCATGCACGGGACAGCCCCCGGCGTCACGCAGCGAGACCCAGACCCTGCCGAGACCGTGCAGGTCTGGGATCTGCCGTTGCGCCTGTGGCACTGGTGGCTTGCCGGGCTGGTGCTCGTCGCCTGGGTGACGCCGAACGTCCATGACGGGCTGCATCGGCTCGCGGGCTATACGATCCTCGGACTGCTCGCGCTCCGCCTGATCTGGGGCGTGATCGGCACGCGCCATTCGCGCTTCCGCAGCATCGGCGCCCGGCTGCGCGCCGTGCCTACGTACTTATGGAATCTGCGGCGCGGCCGGACCGGACGCTATCTCGGCCTCAACCCCGCCGGCACCGCGATGCAGCTGGCGCTGCTGCTCGTGCTCATCGTCTCCGCCGTGACCGGCGCAATGCAGGTCACCGTGCGCTTCTTCGGCCTCTGGTGGGTCGAGGACACCCACGAGGTGACGTCGTATCTCCTGATCCCGCTCGTCGTGCTGCATGTCGCCGGCGTCGTGCTGGTGAGCCGTCTGCAGCGCGAGAACCTCGCGCGCGCCATGCTCACCGGCCGCAAGCTTGTGCGACGAACGATGCTCCACGCGCCGCAATCAAGCGCGAAAGCGGACTCATAAGCGACACGCGGAACTCGCAATCCCGCACCGTTGCGCGCAAGCCACAGTTCCCGCAAAAGCTGCGCCGCGACGGTGCTGCGTTATTGCGCCCAACCGCGATGCGCCGAACAATCGCGGACATCGGATGCCTGACCGCTCCTGTTCGCAGGAGCCTGGATTTTGGGGGGCCGGATGATGAGCTCGCAGCAGTTCACCACGCGTGCGTTGTGCCGATCTTTTGTCCTCGCCGGCTGCGTGATGGCATGGCCTGCAGGCGCCGCCGAGATCGAGGCGATAACGACCCCGGCCGTCGCGGCGGCTGCGGACACGAGCGCCGAGCAGACCACGACGCAGCCGCCATCACCGGAGGCTGCGCTCACCACCGCATCGATCAACCCGTCGGCCGTCCTGCCTGCGGACGAACAGACGGCGCCGAGTGCGACAGCCGAACCGCCCCCGGCCACCGTGGCCAGCGCCGACCGCACCGAGATTCTCGACGAATGTCCTGTGATCGACGTCTGCGTCGACCGCTATCTGTGGGCGCTGTACGAACGCGCGCCGAAGCTCGACAAGATCCGGGAAACCGAGCGCCGCGTCGTCATGGTCAAGCGCAAGGGCCGCATGGTGAAGGTGACGCGCAGCTTCACCAAACTGGTCGACAATGATTTCACCTGGAAGGACCCCAAGGCCGCCGACCGCGTCGGCCGGACCATGATGGAGTACGTGATCGGCGGCATGGACCGCGGCTTCAAGCTGAAGCTGTTTCATACGCTGCACGCCGCCGAGGCCGCCGGTCTCGCGCCCGGCATCACCAGCGCCTTCCGCGACGATTATCGCCAGGAAATCGCCAGCGGCCTGAAGGCGGCCACCAACCGCTCCTATCACGGCGGCAGCCTGCGCGGCGGCTACGGCCACGGGCTCGCGGCCGACATCGTCAGCGTCAATGGCGCGACGCGCGCGCAGCGCTGGGTCGCGACGGAGGCGCTGTGGAAGTGGGTCGACGCCAACGGCAAGGCGCTCGGCATCGGCCGGCCCTATCTCGATCACGACCCGCCGCATGTCGGCCCCGTCGACGGCGAGGAATATGCCAAGCATCGCGCGCCTGCGGTGAGGGTCGCGGCCGCGGAGACCAAGAAGCACAAGCGTCTCGCCGCGCGGCCGGAGCATCACGCCGCCACGCGAGCGAAGGCGGTGCGAGCATCGGCGTTGGCGTCGCGGCGGACGAGTTGATCGCGACGATCGCCGTAATCTGTAGGGTGGGCAAAGCCAGCGGCCGGCGCAAAGCGCCGGTCGTTGGCGTGCCTACCGTCCTTTGTTAGTTGCGCAAGATGGTGGGCACAGCGCACGGCGAGACTGCCGGCGCAGAGACACTATCGCGACGCGCCTTTGCCCACCCTACGCGACAAATACAAAAGGCCGGGGCAAAGCCCCGGCCTTCGTAGTCCCGCCGCGCATGGCGAAGATGATCAGTAGCGGTAGTGGTCCGACTTGAACGGGCCTTCCTGCTTGACGCCGATGTAGGAGGCCTGGTCGGGGCGCAGCTTGGTGAGATTCACGCCGATCTTGGCGAGATGCAGCATCGCCACCTTCTCATCCAGCGACTTCGGCAGCACATAGACTTCCTTCTTGTACTTGCCGTCCTTGTTGTTGGCGTAAAGCTCGATCTGCGCCAAGGTCTGGTTGGTGAACGACGCCGACATCACGAAGGACGGGTGGCCCATCGCGTTGCCGAGGTTCACGAGGCGGCCTTCGGACAGCAGGATCATGCGCTTGCCGTCGGCGAAGGTGATCTCGTCGACCTGCGGCTTGATGTTGGTCCACTTCAGGTTCTTCAGCGAGGCGACCTGGATCTCGTTGTCGAAGTGGCCGATGTTGCAGACGATGGCGCGATCCTTCATCGCGCGCATGTGCTCGATGGTGATGATGTCCTTGTTGCCGGTGGCGGTGACGAAGATGTCGGCGCGTGGCGCGGCGTCCTCCATCGTCACCACCTCATAGCCCTCCATCGCCGCCTGCAGCGCGCAGATCGGATCGACCTCGGAGACCATGACGCGGCAGCCGGCCTGGCGCAGCGAGGCGGCCGAGCCCTTGCCGACGTCGCCGAAGCCCGCGACCATCGCGACCTTGCCCGACATCATGACGTCGGTGCCGCGGCGGATGCCGTCGACCAGCGACTCGCGGCAGCCGTAGAGGTTGTCGAACTTCGACTTGGTGACGCTGTCGTTGACGTTGATCGCCGGCCACAGCAGGGTGCCGGCCTTCTGCATGTCGTAGAGACGGTGCACGCCCGTGGTGGTCTCCTCCGAGACGCCCTTGATCGACTTGGCGATGGCGGCGAAGTATCCCTTCGGCTTCTCCTTGAGCTGCTTCTTCAGCAGCGCGAAGAACACTTCCTCTTCTTCCGAACCGGGCTTGTCCAGGAACGCCGCGTCGCCGTTCTCGGCCTTCAGCCCAAGATGGACATACATGGTGGCGTCGCCGCCATCATCGAGGATCATGTTGGGATGCAAGGCTTCACCGGGTTTTGCGCCATGCCAGTCGAACAGTTTTGCGGTGTAGTCCCAATAGTCGGCCAGCGTCTCGCCCTTGACGGCGAACACCGGAATGCCGGCGGCGGCGATCGCAGCAGCCGCATGGTCCTGCGTCGAATAGATGTTGCAGGAGACCCAGCGGATGTCGGCACCGAGCGCCTTCAGCGTCTCGATCAGCACCGCGGTCTGGATGGTCATGTGCAGCGAGCCTGCGATGCGCGCGCCCTTGAGCGGCTGCTTCGGGCCGTACTCCTCGCGCGTCGCCATCAGGCCGGGCATCTCGGTCTCTGCGAGCGAGATCTCCTTGCGGCCGAACTCGGCGAGCGACATGTCCTTGACGATGTAGTCGGTGAAACCTGGCTTGGCGGTCATGTGGGGTTCCTGGTCAATGAATCTGAGAAGTCAGTACCGGAGCACGCTGAAAGCGATGTGGCACGGTCTGCTCCCTCTCCCCGTTCTTACGGGGAGAGGGTTGGGG
>JBARNF010001168.1:0-2727 GCA_049802835.1 Bradyrhizobium sp. | reverse complement strand
GCCCAACCCGGTCAGCGTCAGCCGCCGCGCGGCGCGCCTCAGAATGCGGCAGTCCCACCGAACGGGGCCGTGCCGCAGACGCCTGCGACACTGCAGCCGGGCGACGAGGTGGTGACCGAGCCGCCGGCGCAGAAGATCGTGAACAAGAAGGCGAGCTTCTCCGGCCTCGACAAGATCACCGGCCGCATCATCAATTTCGACGAGGACATCGGCGAGACCGTGCAATTCGGCGCTCTCAGGGTAAAGACCGACGCCTGCTACACCCGGCCAGCGACAGAAGCCGCAAATACCGACGCGTTCGTGCAGGTCGACGAGATCACCCTGCAGGGCGAGGTGAAGCGCATCTTCTCGGGCTGGATGTTCGCGGCGAGCCCCGGCCTGCACGGCGTCGAGCACCCGGTCTACGACATCTGGCTGGTCGACTGCAAAGAGCCGCAGACCACGGTGGTGAGCGCAGCCCCCGATCAGAAACCGGCGCCCACGGCTCAACCGGCGCAGAAACGGCCGCCGCAGCAGAAGCAGGCGGCACCCAGGCCCCAGCCTCCGCAGCAGCCGCAGCAGCCGCAGCAGTATCAGACCCAGCAGATGCCGCCGCCTCCGCCGCCCCAGGCGGGTGGGCCGTTCGGCGGGGTGTTCAGGTAGCGCTGGTCAGCCGCGCGCGGCGATGATGGCCAGCGCCTCGCTGCCAGGGATCGGCTGGTCGACCGGAAGCCTCGCGAAATTGGCCGCCGGTCCCGCCAGCGCCTTCTCGAGCAGCACGGTATAGCGCCGCCGCGGGATCTCGATGGCGCCGAAGGTCCTGAGGTGCTCGGTGACATATTGCGTGTCGAGCAGCTCGAAGCCGCCCGCGATCAGCCGCGCCACGAGATGTACCAGCGCCACCTTCGAGGCGTCGCGGGTGCGATGGAACATGCTCTCGCCGAAGAAGGCCCGGCCCAGGCTGACGCCGTAGAGGCCGCCGACGAGTTCGCCGTCCTGCCAGCACTCGACGCTGTGGCAATGGCCGAGCGCATAGAGGCCGCTGTAGAGCTCGCGGATGCGCCGGTTGATCCAGGTGTCCTCGCGGCCGGGCTGCGGCTCGGCGCAGCCATCCATGACCGCCTTGAAGGCCTGGTTCACGGTCACCACGAAGGTGTCGGAACGCACGGTGCGGGCCAACCGCGACGCCACGCGAAACCCATTGAGCGGAATGAGGCCGCGCAGCTCCGGCTCGACCCAGAACAGCGTCGGGTCGTCGGCACTTTCGGCCATCGGGAAGATGCCGCAGGCATAGGCACGCAGCAGGACCTCGGGCGTAATCTCGGACGCTGCGGAGTCGCGCGAATTCATGACGGCAGCTTAGCAGGATGCCGCGGGCGGCGCGATGGTCTGTTGCTCGCGTCGGGCGCCTCGAGGCGGGTGGTCTCAGCCCACGGCGGCAGCCGGTTTGGGGACAGCCTTGGTGAGGCGGAAGCGGACGACGATCCTGGTGCCGGCATGGCTCGGGTCGGGAGCCACGGTCGCATCGAGCTTGGTGGCCATCGCGCTGACGATGCGCTGGCCCATGCCGGTCGATCGCGGATCGCTGGTCGCATTGAGGCCGACGCCGTTATCGGCGATGGCGAGCACGATGTCGTCGCGGTCGAGCTTCAGCTCGACGTGAATGGGACCGGGGCCATCGGGATAGGCGTATTTGACCGCATTCATGACGAGCTCGTTGACGACGATGCCGATCGCAACCGCACGATCGGGGTCGATCTCGATGGCCTCGCTCCTCAATGTCAGCCGCGACATGCGGTTGCCCTCGGCCGAACGGCGGAGATCGTCGAGCAGGGCGTCGAGATATTGATTGAGCAGCACGCTCTTCAAGTCGTGCGAGGTGTAGAGGCGGCGATGCACCTGCGCCACCGCGGCAACGCGGCCCATGGCGTTGGTGAGCGCGGCCTTGACGTCCTCCTGGGTGCTCGAATTGGCCTGTAAGTGCAGCAGCGAGGCAATGATCTGCAGCGAATTGCCGACGCGATGGTTGACCTCGCGCAACAGCACCTCGCGCTCCGCCGCCAGCGCCGCATAGCGGTCGCGCGAGGCGCGGACTTCGGCCTCCGCCTCGTCGCGCGCCTTCTGCAGCCGTGCCTGGCGCAGCGCGCCTTCGGCCGCAACCTGCAGCAGCGGAATGAACTCGCCCTGCACGTCCTTGACGAGATAGTCGGCCGCGCCGGCCTTCAGCGCCGTGACGGCGATCTTGGAATCCTGCGCCGCCGTGACGAACACGACCGGCGGCGCCTCCGGCAGCGCCATGATGCGCTCCAGCGTCTCCAGGCCGTCGAGACCGGGCATGTACTGGTCGAGCGCGACCACGTCGATGCCGCCCTGCTCGATCCGGTCGAGCCCCTCGCTGCCGCCGGGCGCATGTTCAACCGTGAAGCCGAGCCGCTTGAGGCCGCGTTCGACCAGCCGCGCCAGCGCCGCGTCGTCGTCGATGTAGAGCAGCGTGGGGGAGGCGGGGCTCATGCGGCGGGCGGAACCTGGATGACGGAGAAGAACAGGCCGAGCTGGCGAATGGCGTTGGCGAAACTCTCGTAGTTCACGGGCTTGGTGATGTAGACGTTGCAGCCGAGCTCGTAGCAGCGCTTGATCTCCTGCGAGTCGTCGGTCGTGGTCAGGATCACGACCGGCGCGCTCTTCAGGTAGCTGTTCTGCTTGACCATTCGCAGGATGTCGATGCCGGTCATGTCCGGCAGGTTGAGG
>JBARNF010001167.1:0-7975 GCA_049802835.1 Bradyrhizobium sp. | reverse complement strand
GTTGAGGTGGATATCGACGGACTTCTCCGGCTCCAGGAAGGTGAACTTCATCCCCTCCAGCGCGCCCTCTACAAAGGCCGTGACCTGCGCCGGATTGCTCTGCACCCGGTCGCGCCGGGCGATCAGGGAGGTGCTGTACATCGGCAGGCCGTATTGCCCGTACAGCATGAGATTGTATGGAATCTTCTGGGCGAGGAAGAACGGAACGTCGACGCTGTAAAAGGCGCCGACCGCATCGACCTTCTTGTCGAGAAGCGCCCGGAACCTGAGCTCCGCAGCCATGTAGGAGATGCTGACCTTGGACGCGTCGACGCCGGTCGCGCTGACAAACCCCGGCCACAACGTTGCGTCGGTGCTGCCGTGCGTCGATGCGAGCGTCTTTCCCTCGAGGTCCTTCGGCTTGACGATATTGCTCTCCTTCAGCGAGAGCACACCGACTTGCGACACGTGGCAGCCCATGCCGACGCAGGTAATCGGCAGCCCGTCGCCGGCGACCTTCACCATCGCGCCGAAATCCGCAATGCCGTAGTCGTATTGACCGAGCGCGACCTGCTTGCAGGTGTCCCCCGACCCGAAGCCACGCTCGACGTGGACGTCGAGGCCGCGGTTTCTCCAGTAGCCATTGTGCTCGGCGACGAAGGCGAATGCATAGCATCCCATCGGGGTCCACGGCAGCGCCGCACGCAGCTTCGTGAGCGTCCCTTGCGCGGAGGCACGGGAGCCGAGGCCTCCCAGAGCTGCTGTTGCGACAGCGCCTTTGAGAACCGAACGACGCGAAAACGGCATGATGTTCCTCCCGAAGCTTCGATTTCTAAGTAACATATGACTGTGTCGACATCGAGTCAACATTGTTCGCATTGCGGCGATGCCGACGGCGCGTGCCGCGAGGTCTGCGGACGCGCGCCATTCACGTGTCGTCCTTCTGTCGATCATAGCTGGACGTAATATGGTTAGGCATCTAATATGTTTGTGATCGTACGGACAGAATGTCGCGTGCGCGGGGCTGGCGCCGTCGAAAATTTCACCGCATGACCGTTCCGTCGGGAGCGGACATGCCCGGATCGTCTCGCGGCGCACGCTCTCGGTGGCGGACCGGTTCCGACTCAACCGGACCACGCGCAGGCCCATGGGAGCGAGGTCGCATCCGAACCCCGTCCCAATGGCATCGGACTCGGAGTCAGCAAATCGCCGCAGGCAGGTGCCGCCGCTCCGGAAGCATCTGCCGCAGCATGAAACCAGGAGGATATGATGCGGGAGATCGGCCACTTCATCGGCGGCAAGGAGGTGAAGGGCACGTCCGGGCGCTTCGGCGACGTGTTCTGCCCCGATAGCGGCGAGGTTCAAGCCGAGCTCGCCTTCGCCAAGGCGTCGGAGGTCGAGCACGCGATTGCGGTGGCGGAGGCCGCGCAGCCGGCCTGGGCGGCGACCAACCCGCAGCGCCGCGGGCGCGTCATGTTCAAGTTTCTCGACCTGGTGCAGAAGGAGTTCGACAGCTTGGCCAAGCTGCTCTCCTCCGAGCACGGCAAGACCATTCCCGACGCCCGCGGCGACATCCAGCGCGGCCTGGAAGTGGTCGAGTTCGCGTGCGGAATCCCGCATTTGCTGAAGGGGGAGTTCTCCGAGGGCGCGGGGCCCCGGATCGACCTGTTCTCCATTCGCCAGCCGCTGGGCGTGGTCGCCGGCATTACGCCGTTCAATTTTCCCGCGATGATTCCGATGTGGAAAATCGCGCCCGCGCTCGCCTGCGGCAATTCGTTCATTCTCAAGCCGTCGGAGCGTAATCCTTCGGTGCCGATGCGTCTCGCCGAGCTCCTGGTCGAGGCCGGGCTGCCCGAGGGCGTGCTCAATGTCGTCAACGGCGACAAGGAGGCCGTCGACACGCTGCTTACCGATCCACGCGTCCGGGCCATCGGCTTCGTCGGCTCCTCGGCCATCGCCCAGTACATCTACGCCACCGGCTGCGCGCACGGAAAGCGTGTCCAATGCTTCGGCGGCGCCAAAAACCACATGATCGTGATGCCCGACGCCGACATGGATAAGGCGGTCGACGCGCTGATCGGGGCCGGTTACGGCTCCGCCGGCGAGCGCTGCATGGCCGTATCGGTCGCGGTCCCGGTGGGCGAGAACACGGCCGATATTCTTTTAGAAAAGCTCATTCCCCGCGTCGAGAGCCTGAAAATCGGGCCCTCCACCGACACGCAGGCGGACTTTGGCCCGCTCGTGACCCGGGCGCATCTCAACAAGGTGAAGGAGTATGTCGATCTCGGCGTCAAAGAAGGCGCCAAGCTCGTCGTCGATGGCCGCGGCTTCAAGCTGCAGGGTTACGAGCATGGCAACTTCATGGGCGGCTGCCTCTTCGATGAGGTCATGCCGGACATGCGCATCTACAAGGAAGAGATCTTCGGTCCGGTGCTCTCCGTCGTCCGCGCCAAGGATTACGAGGAGGCCGTGCGGTTGCCTTCCGCGCATGACTACGGCAACGGGGTCGCCATTTTCACGCGTGACGGCGATACGGCGCGGGATTTCACCAGCCGCGTCGAGGTCGGCATGGTGGGGGTCAACGTGCCCATTCCGGTTCCGCTCGCCTACTACACGTTTGGCGGCTGGAAGCGATCCGGTTTCGGCGATCTCAACCAGCACGGCACGGATTCGGTGCGCTTCTACACCAAGACCAAGACCGTCACGTCGCGCTGGCCGTCCGGGACCAAGGAAGGGGCGGAGTTCGTCATTCCCACCATGGCGTGAGCGACCATAGGAACGCAGGAATGCCGCAACAGGCATTCCTGCGTTCGGAGCGTTACGTCATCAAGCACCGGCTCCGGCACGAATCGCGCGCCACACGCGCTCCGCCGTGGCCGGCATTTGAATGTCGCTCACGCCGAACTCCCGCAGAGCGTCGACGACGGCATTGATCACGGCAGGAGGTGCGCCCGTGCTGCCGCCTTCGCCCGCTCCTTTGATACCAAGCGGGTTGTTCGGCGCCGGCACTTCGTTGTTCTTCAGCTTGAAGAACGGCAAGATGTCCGCGCGCGGCATTGCGTAATCCATGAAGGAGCCGCTGAGCAACTGTCCCGACTGAGGATCGTAGACGCAATCCTCGAGCAGCGCCTGACCGATGCCCTGCGCCGTGGCCCCATGGGTCTGCCCGTCGACCAGCATGGGATTCACCACCCGCCCGACATCGTCGACCGCAACATAGCGTGCGATGGAGACCCGGCCCGTATCCGGCTCGACCTCGACCTCGCAGACGTGACAACCGTTGGGAAAAGTCGGCAGCATGGTCGTCGTTTCGGATACCGCGGACAGTGCTTCGGACTGGCGCCCGAGGATATCGGGCGTCGCTGCGGCCACTTCGAAAATGCTGGCTGACCTGCTCCCGTCCGCGACCGTGAATTTTCCGTTACCGAACACGACCTCCGACGCTTGCGCCTGCAGCAGGACAGACGCGACCTTCTTGCCCTTGTCGAGGATCTCCGCGGCGGCGCGTCCGAGCAGAAGGCCACCGACGCGCAGCGATCGCGACGAATGCGATCCGCTGCCCATGAGAACGAAGTCGGTGTCGCCCTGACGCAAATTCACGCGATCGAAAGGAATGCCGAACCAGTCGGCGACGATCTGGGGAAACGCCGTTTCGTGCCCCTGTCCACTGGACTGCGTGCCGAGCACGATATCGACCCGCCCGTCCGGCAAGACCTCGATCACCGCCCGCTCCGGGGGAATGCCCGTCGCCGTCTCGATGTAATTGGCCAGCCCGATGCCCAGGAGCTTGCCCTGCTTGCGGGCGGCATGGCGGCGATCCATGAATCCCGACCAGTCGATCATGGCGAGAGCGATGTCCATGTTGGCTTCGAATTCACCGCTGTCGTAGAGCGTTCCCACCGGATTGACGTAGGGAAGTGCGGCGCACGGAATTACGTTACGTCGCCGCAGCTCGATGCGATCGATGCCCATCTCCGCCGCGGCCGTATCGATCAGGCGTTCGATGATATAGATCGTCTCGGGTCGGCCCGCGCCCCGCAACACGCCGATCGGCACCGTATTGGTGAACACGGCTTGCAAGCGCACATGGACCGACGGAATGGCATACACGCCGCTCGTCACCGCTGCGCCTCTGAGGAGCGGAATGTAGCAGATCGAGTGGGACCCAATATTTGCGATGGAATGGACGCGCATGCCGAGGAATTTCCACTCGGCGTCGAGTGCGAGCTCCGCATGCGTCCAAAGGTCTCGACCGTACGGATCGCTCAGGAAAAGCTCGGATCGCTCGGAAAGCCATTTGACGGGTCGGCCGAGGCGCCTCGCCGCCCAGACGACGAGGACGGACTCGCGGAAGGGAAAGAATCTGGTGCCGAAGCCGCCGCCGACATCGCGGCAGACGACTCTCACCTTATCGCCGGCGACGCCGAAAACACCGCAAAGAGTCTGCTTCTGGATGACGACGCCCTGCCCACCGGTGTAGAGGGTATGGGTCCCGTTCTCCGGATCATACGTCCCGACGGCGGCTCGCGGCTCCATCGGCACGCCGTTGACGCGGTTGTTGTGGATGTCCATGCGGGTGACATGAGCGGCCCGCGCAAACGCGGCGTCTGTCGCGGCCTTATCGCCGGACGCGGTGTCGATAACCAGATTTCTCGGCAAATCCTGCCAAATCGCCGGCGCACCCGCCGCCAGCGCTCCCGGCGGGTCGATGACCGGGGGTAACGCCTCGTAGTCCACCTCGACGAGCTCCGCCGCGTCTTTCGCCTGCGCCGGGGTTTCTGCAATGACGATCGCGATCCCCTCGCCGACGTGTCGCACTTTATCGATCGCGAGCGGATAATCGGGCGGAACAAAGAGTTCAGAGCCATCGAGGTTCTGGAACGGGAGATCCTTCGGCGTCAGCTCCGCCGGCAGCGGCTTGAGGCCGTCGGCCAGGTAATCGGCGGCCGTGAGCACGATGAGAACTCCGGGCGCAGCCGCCGCGGCGTCGATGTCGATGCCACGGATATAGGCATGTGCGTGTGAGGAGCGGACGACATGAGCGTAGGCTTGACCAGGCAAATTGATGTCGTCGCTGAACTCTCCACGGCCGGTGAGAAGACGAAAATCCTCCTTGCGCAAAACCGGCTGACCAATTCGATATGACAGACCCACGTATCCTCTCCGCTCTTTACCCCGGTCCTTGATCGCCCGGACTTGCATCACAAGGAAGCCCCGATAAGCGCCGATGGCGTCGGGCTCCCGCTATTTCGGACGGCGTTTCACGACCCTCAAAGAATCTCAGCCAGGAACGCCTGCATGGCGAGCCACGACCGCTTGTCCGCCTTTTCGTTGTAGGCGACCCCTGTGGAGTTGGGTGTGGTCAACTCCCAATTGGTGAAACTGTGAACGGCTCCACCGTACGAGACGAGCTGCCAATCGACATTGGCGTCGCGCATCTCCTGCTCGAACGCCAGAACCTCGGCAGCGGGTACGATCGGATCATCCGCACCATGCAGAACGAGCACCGTACTCTTGATGCTCCGAGCGGGCGTCGGAGTGCCGAGGCCGCCGTGAAAGCTCACGACGCCCGCCACGTCGGCGCCGCTGCGCGCCAGTTCGAGGACAGCCGTGCCGCCGAAACAATAGCCGATCGCCGCGAGCTTCTCGGCGTTGCAGCTCTGATGATTGCGCAGGACGTCCAGGGCCGCCGAACCGCGCGACCGCAACAGCGCCCGGTCGCCATAGTACTTGCCCGCCTCGGCGGCGGCGTCCGTGGGATTGTTCGGACGGATGCCCTTGCCGTAGACGTCGGCGACGAACGCCACATAGCCCAGCTCGGCCAGCATCTGCGCGCGCTTGATGCTGTACGCACCGACGCCGTACCATTCCGGCACCACGACAACGCCTGGACACTTACGGCGAGCAGAATCCGAATGGACGAGCACTCCCTCGAGAGTCGCACCGCCGTCCCGGTACTCGATCGTTTCAGTCTTGATCATCATCGCCACTCCGTTCCTTGTGTCCGCGCGCATGGTGACGCCCGGCGCGAATTTGCTTCGTAATCAAAGGAAAAGCAAGAGCGGCAGAAACCGCGGCTGCGCCGGCGAACGGCATTGACGAAAACGGAGGCCAAATGATATGGTCACTTTGATATCGAAGTATTTTGCGACATAATCGGCAAAGGAGGAGTGGATGCGCCCCCAGAAGGTGAACCCCGCCAAGCTTGGCAGGCTGTTCCGCAAGGAATTCGAGTTGTGCCGGGTCAAGGAGGGCGAGACGATCGTGTTCCTGACCGACCTCAACGCGCGGCGGGATTATGTGGCGGCCGGCTTCGCGGCGGCCGAGGAATTGGGGGCGAACGCCTATGAAGTCGGGATCAGCTCGTCACCGGACTGGACCCGGATCGGCGTCGATGCGATCGGCGGCTCGAAGGGCTTGATCGACGCGCTCAAGGCCTGCGACTTACTTTGCGCGCTGCATTTCCCGAATTTTTCCAAATGGGTGCGCGACGTCCGGGCGGCCGGCACGCGCGTGCTCTCGATCGTGGACACGCCCGATGAGCTGGAGCAGTTGATGTCTCCGCCTGGGCTGAAGGAGGCGGTGCTCCACGCCGCCGAGCGGTGGGGCAGCGCGCGCGAGGTGCGCCTGCTGAGCAAGGCCGGCACCGACATGACTTGGCGGCGGGGCGAGTTCAAGGTGAAGGTGCAGTACGGATTCGCCGAGGAGCCGTCGCGCTTCGATCATTGGGGCGCCGGGCACATCACCAATTTCCCCGACGAGCTGTCGGCCAACGGCACGGTCGTGATCCAGCCGGGCGACATGTGGATCCTGCCCTATGTCCGCATGGTCGAGAGCGCGATCCGGCTGGAGATTCGCGACGGCTTCATCCGCAAGGTCGAAGGCGGGGCCGACGCCAAGGCGTTCAAATATTGGCTTGATCGCAACAAGCGCTCGGAGGACGACATCGATCCCTATGCGGTGTCGCATCTCGGCTTTGGCCTGCATCCGCACGCCCACTGGGACCAGATCCTGGTGCACGGCAACGAGATGGACCGGATGAATGCCGCGGGGCGGGTGTTCGCCGGGAACTTCCTGTTCTCCACCGGGCCGAACACCGACATGGGCGGCAAGCGCGACACCAAGGGGCATATCGATATGCCGATGCTCGACTGCACCGTGCTGCTCGACAACCAGGTCGTGCTGCAGGACGGCAAGTTCGTCGATGAGCGGATGATCGTCGAGCCGTTGCGCGGCTAGCGCCGCAGCGGCGAACCGCTTCGCCGCAAGACCATGCACCACGCGATGCAGCCGGGGGCACGGTCCGATCAACCGGATCGGATCGTGCCCTCGTCCGACCTGCCTCGCCCTCCGCCGCGATATATTGATGGTCGCGCAGACGGCGTCCGTGCGGTTCTGGCTGCATTCCCGTCGGTCCCTACGCGCGTGTTCAGATTGACATAGCTCTTGTGGACCGCGATTGCTTACGATAGTTAGTTGAACTAACCGATTTCGCATGCGCCGCGTGGCGTATCACGTTTTAAGCGGGTCGAATATGAATGAGAAGCATGCTGCCAAGCCTGTAACGCCTTCGCGGATGCGGCCGAGAAAGCCGCCGATTGCATTGGCGCGGCGGGCGGTCATGGACGAGGAGTTTCCGACACCGGCGAGCGTCGGTTATCTCATTCGGGAAATTTATCGGCGTATCACGCGGATCCTCAAGACGATCATCGCGCCTTACAAGCTCACCCTCGGCATGTGGTACTTCCTCCGCAGCCTGTGGGAGGAGGACGGCGTCACTCAACGCGAGCTGTGCAAGCGAGTTTCGATGACAGAGCCGACGGCGGTCGTCGCATTGAAGGTGATGGAGAAGCGCGGATTCATTCGCCGCGTGGCCGATAAGAACGACGGGCGCAAGTATTACATCTTTCTCACGCCCGAGGCCCGCGCGCTGAAAAAAAAGGTGCTGCCGCGTGTGGCGAAAGTGAGCGCGGGCGTATTCTTGAAAGGGTTGCCG
>JBARNF010001166.1:0-11093 GCA_049802835.1 Bradyrhizobium sp. | reverse complement strand
GCCTGACTCTCTATGCCACCCACATCAGGACGCAGCCGAAGCGTGATGCCAAGATCGCAGCTCGCGCCGCCTGATTCCGTTTCCTTCGGGAGCCCGGCCCCGATAAGGTCGGGCTCCCTCCATCTCGTTCCATAGCCCGAAATGCCGTTAGCCCAATGCCCTTGCGGATCACAATCGGAGCGCACTCCGACAAAGGGCAGAAGCCGGGCAACCAGGATTTCCACGGCGCTCTGATTCCCGACGGGCCGGCGCTCAGCCTGAAGGGCATCGCGATCGCAATCGCGGATGGGATCAGCAGCAGCGACGTCAGCCATATCGCGAGCGAGTCGGCGGTCAAGAGCTTTCTCACCGATTATTATTGCACGCCGGATGCCTGGTCGGTGAAGACCTCGGCGCGTCGCGTGATCGCCGCGACCAACTCCTGGCTGTACGCTCAAACCAGGGCCAGCCAATACGCCTATGACCGCGACAAGGGCTATGTCTGCACGCTCAGCGCGATCGTGATCAAGGCGGCCACGGCGCATCTCTTCCATATCGGCGATTGTCGCGTCTATCGGCCCGCCGGCCATTCGCTGGAGCAGCTCACCGACGATCACCGTATCGCGATCTCATCGCAGCAGAGCTATCTCGGGCGCGCGCTCGGGGTCAATCCTCAGCTCGAAATCGACTATCAGGCCATCCGGATCGAGCGCGGCGACATCTTCGTGCTCACAACTGACGGCGTTCATGAGCATGTCAGCAAACGTTTCGTCGCGGACGTGTTGAAAGAGAGATCACACGACCTCGACCAAGCGGCCCGCGCCATCGTCGCCGAGGCGCTGGCGCAGGGGAGCCCGGACAACCTCACGATCCAGATCGTGCGGATCGACGAGCTCGGCGCGGCCGACCCGGCCGAGATCCCGGTCCAGGCCGAGCAGTTGCCGCCCGCGCCGCTGCTGGACGCGCGGATGATGTTCGAGGGCTACCGGATCGTGCGCGAGATCCATGCCAGCAGCCGCAGCCACATCTATCTGGCCGTTGACGTGGAGACGCAGCTCGCGGTCGCCATCAAGGTGCCCTCGATCGACCTGCGTGGCGACCCGGCCTATCTGAAGCGGTTCCTGATGGAGGAGTGGATCGCCCGGCGGATCGACAACCCCCACGTGCTGAAGGCCTGCTTATCGACGCGCCGCCGCAATCATCTCTACGTCGTCACGGAATTCATCGAAGGCCAGACCTTGGCACAATGGATGATCGACAACCCGAAACCGGACCTTGCGGCCGTCCGCGACATCGTCGAGCAGATCGCGCGGGGACTGCAGGCGTTCCACCGGATGGAAATGCTGCACCAGGATCTGCGGCCTGAAAACATCATGATCGACCGCACCCGAACCGTGAAGATCATCGATTTCGGCTCGGTGCGCGTCAGCGGCGTGGTCGAGGCCGAACCGGCTGCCGACCATGACAGCATCCTCGGAACCCAGCAGTACACCGCGCCCGAATATTTTCTCGGCGAGGGCGGCTCCGAATGGTCCGATCAGTTCTCACTTGGCGTGATCGCCTATCAGATGCTGACGGGGCGATTGCCCTACGGCGCGCAGATGGCGCGCGCAAGAACCCGAGCGCAGTTTCGCAAGGCTCGCTACGTGCCCGCCTCCGGCGATGACCGCGCGATCCCGCTCTGGATCGACGGCGCACTCCGGCGCTCCGTTCACCCGCTCGCCGCCAAGCGTTACGAGAGTCTGTCGGAATTCGTCTTCGACCTTCGCCACCCCAACCCCGCCTATGTCAGCAGCGCACCGACGCCCCTGATCGAGCGCAATCCGCTGCTGTTCTGGAAAGCAACGACCGCGCTGCTCGTCATCGCGGTGCTCGTCCTGCTCGCCGCCCGCCACGGCGGCTGGTAGGCTGGCCGGATGGCAAGGGATCAGGCAGGCTCAGCGACGACCGTGCCGAGCGGCCTCGGCGCAACGCCCGCCCCGGGCTTCATGCGGAAATCATAAGTCATCAGATGCCATGGCCCGGAGGCCAGCTTGCCGTCCGGCATCACCGGATCGCTGCACCGTTCCACCTGCGCGATGAGATCATCCTTGACCCCAAACACGACGTCGCTGTCGAGATAGTCATCGCCGGCGATAAAGACATGGGTGACCAGGGGCTCGTGGCCTGCGGCAGCGACCAGGAAGTGCACGTGGGCCGGCCGCATCGGGTGACGCTTCGTCTGCAGGATCATCTGGCCGACGGGACCATCGGTCGGGATCGGATAGCTGCAGGGCAGGATGGTGCGGAAGAAGAAGCGCCCATCGGCATCGGTGATGAAACGCGCTCGCGACGATGGACCCTCGCTTTCGTAGGACGGACGTTGCGAATCGTAAGAGCCTTCGTCGTCGGCGTGCCAGACGTCGACGGCAGCGCCGGCGAGCGGCGCGCCCGACAGGTCGGTCACGCGCCCCTGGACGAACATCTTCTCGCCCTTGAGGTTGGCGGAAATGTCGGCACCATCGGGCGTGACCTTGTGCTCGCCGACGTAGAACGGGCCGAGCACAGTGGTCTCGGTCGCCCCTGCCCGCTCGCGGTGATTGATCGCGTCGACCAGCATCGACACCCCGAGCACGTCGGACAGCAGGATGAACTCCTGCCGGCTCGCGGTGCAGGTCTGCCCCGTCCGGGTGAGGAACTCGATCGCAGCCCCCCATTCGTCGAAGGTGAGATTGGTCTTGCGGACATAGTCGTGCAGCGCCGTCACCAATTCCTGCAGCAGGAATTTCGTGCGCGCATCCGGCGTCTGATCGAAGCTCCCGACGACGGCCTCCGTCAGTTCGGCCTCGTTGAATTGGGTCATGGCGATCCTCCCGGCCACCGAGGCTACACGAGCGGGACAAGCCCTGCCATTGGAAGTGGGACAATTTTCGGCTATCACCCGCCGCCGAGGAATGCGCGCGTCCCGACGCGCCGGCCAAGAGAACCGGACCACGAGTCCAGACCAAACTGTGGAGACGCCCGATGCTCGCCCCGACCCCCGCCTCACCCGAAGCCGTCGGCATGTCGAAAGCCGCGCTCGACCGCATCGATGTCCATCTGCAGCAGCGCTATGTCGAAGCCGGCCGTTTTCCCGGGACGCAACTCGTGGTGTATCGCCGCGGCAAGATCGTGCATGCGAGCTCGCTCGGCCATGCCGACGTCGAACGCAAGGTGCCGGTCAGCGACGACACGATCTACCGCATCTATTCGATGACCAAGCCGATCACATCGGTGGCGTTCATGATGCTGGTCGAGGAAGGCAAGATCGCGCTCGACGAGCCGGTCGCGAAATACATTCCCGGGTGGAAGAACCTCGGCGTATTCGTCGCGGGCACGGCGCCTGCGTTCATCAGCCGGCCGCCGGCGCGGCCGATGCTGATCGTCGATCTGCTGCGCCACACCTCGGGCCTGACTTACGGCTTCCAGCAGCGCTCCAACGTCGACGCCGCCTATCGTGACGCCAAGATCGGCGCGGTGGAGAAGGCCGGCACGCTGCAGTCGATGATCGATGATCTCAGTCGGATTCCGCTGGAGTTTTCGCCGGGCGAGGCCTGGAACTACTCGGTCTCCACCGACGTGGTCGGCTATCTCGTCGGCAAGATCGCCGACAAGCCGTTCGAGCAATTCCTCAAGGAGCGCATCTTCGATCCGCTCGGCATGAGCGATACCGACTTTCATGTCCCGGCGGCGAAGGCGCATCGGCTGGCGGCCTGCTACTCGGCAGACCCCGGCGGCGCATTGTCGTTTCATGCTGCCGATCGCAAGGGCGGCCTGACCTTGCAGGACGATCCCGCAACCAGCTCGTTCCTGAGCCCGCCCGACTTCATCTCCGGCGGCGGCGGGCTGTGCTCGACCACGGCCGACTATCTGACGTTCTGCCGCGCCCTGATCAATGGCGGCGAACTTGGCGGCGTCAGGCTGCTGGGACCGAAGACCTTGAGGCTGATGACGTCGAACCATCTGCCCGGCGGCGTCGACCTGCCGGCGCTGTCACGCTCG
The DNA here is from genome assembly GCA_049802835.1 of Bradyrhizobium sp. Lineage (GTDB taxonomy): Bacteria > Pseudomonadota > Alphaproteobacteria > Rhizobiales > Xanthobacteraceae > Bradyrhizobium. The sequence continues at coordinate 7,094 of JBARNF010001166.1, read as the reverse complement.
ATGTTCGCGGAAGCGGCCTATAACGGCATCGGCTTCGGCCTGGGCTTCTCGGTGACCATGGACCCGGCGAAGACGCTGATCCCGGGCAGCGCCGGCGAATATGCCTGGGGCGGTGCGGCTTCCACGGCGTTCTGGATCGACCCTGCGGAGGAGCTGATCACGATCTTCATGACCCAGGTGCTGCCGTCGAGCGCCTATCCGATCCGGCGCGAGCTGCGCACCATGGTCTATGCGGCGATCACCGAGAGCAACGTGTAGCGGCGGGCCCTTGCTGCCAATCCGAGCATGGAACCGGGCGCACGATGGACTTCTTGGCGCTTGCGGCCGGCTTCTCCTATTCTGACGACCATGTGATCGGCTGGAGCGGCAGGGGCGTTGTGAAGCAAGGCGCTCCGGATTGATATCCTTGTCGCCGCAGACCCTCCTTGCGGCGCCAGCCAAACCTTCGTCCGACCGCGGGCGGAAGTGGCCGGCGCCGACGACCACCACCTCAACGGGGCATCAGTGCCGAAACTCTCCCTGCCGGTCCGGCTCGCTCTCCTGGTCGCAGGGACCACGTTGCCGCTCATCCTGTTCGCGGGCGGGATCGTCTTCCACAACTACGTCCAGGACCGCAGCGATGCGCGGCAGCGGGTGCTCGATACCGTGCGCGGCATTCGCCTCACGCTCGATGCCGAAATTCAGCGCATGACCGGGGGCGTCCAGGTTCTGGCGCTGACCGACGCGTTGACCACCGGCGACTTCGAACGCTTCCGCCCCATCGCGATGGGGTTCCTCGATCAATACGGCAAGAACGGTACGATCCTGGTCGCCGACCGCCAGGGACGCCAGCTGTTCTCGTCGGCCACGACCGACACGGCTCACCTTCCGCCGCGCAACAACCGCGAGATCACCGAGCGGGTTTTCGCGACCCGGCAGCCGCAATATTCCGACCTCTTCTATGGGGTGGTGAAGAAGGCCCTCATCATCACCGTCGAGGTACCGGTATTTCGCGACGGCGAGGTCATCTACGACATCGTCTTCAGCCCTCCCATCGAGATGTTCCAGACCATCCTCGAAAAGCAGCAGCCGAACGCGGACTGGACGCTGTCCCTGCTCGACCGTAAGGCCACCGTGTTCGCGCGCGTGCCCAATCCTGATGGGATGATCGGCAAGCAGGCCTCGCCTTCGGTCTACGATCGCATGATCCAAGAGCACGAGGCGCCGCTGTCGAGCGTGTCGCTCGAAGGCGTGGCGCTGCTGTCGAGCTTCACCCATTCCAGTCTGACCGGCTGGATCATCGGCGCCGGCGTCGCCGAGACCTCGCTGGTCGCGCCGCTCTGGCGCAACCTCGCCATCACCAGCCTGATCGGCGGCATCATGCTGGCGATCGGCCTCGCCTTTGCGGTGCGGATGGCCACGACGATCGCCCGCGCCGAGACGCTGCACGATCTTCTCATCGAGGAGCTCAACCACCGCGTCAAGAATACGCTGGCGATCCTGCAGGCCATCGCGGTGCAGACCTTCCGCAGCGCCAGCCGCCAGGAACGCGAAAAGTTCGAAGGCCGGCTCGGTGCGCTCGCCGAAGCGCATAATCTTCTCAGCAAGGAGAAATGGCAGGGCTCCGAGCTCGAAGACGTGATCGGGCGCGTGCTCAAGCCGTACCGGCTGAACAATCCCGAGCGCATCAGGATCTCCGGCCCGAAGGTGGCGCTGTCGCCGCGGCTCGCCGTCGTGCTGTCGATGATCGTGCACGAGATCGCGACCAACGCGGCGAAATACGGCGCGCTGTCCAACGACATCGGCGCCGTCGACCTGTCCTGGGAGTTGAGCCAGGCGGATGCTGCGAAGAAGCAGCCGGCGCAGCTCAGGCTGCTGTGGCAGGAGACCGGCGGCCCGGTCGTATCAGCACCGATCCAGCGCGGCTTCGGCTCCCGCCTGATCGAGCGCAGCGCGCGCGATCAGCTCGGCGGCGAGGCCACGGTCGATTTCCTGCCGCCGGGCGTGGTCTACACCATCACCTGCAAGCTCGACGATTGAGGCGCCTGCGGCGGTTCAGCCGAACCTCTGCAGCGCCGGGAAGGTTTCGAGCAACCAGATGCTGAAGGTCGAGACTGCGCCGGTGAGGAAGCCGATGCCGGTTGCGATCATCAGAACGCCCATGGCGCGCTCGACGTTCACGAGGTGGCCACGCAGCCGCATGAACAGCGCCGAGAACTGCTCGATCATGAAGGCGGCGATCAGGAACGGAATGCCGAGGCCGGCAGAGTAGACCGCGAGCAGCCCGGCGCCCTGGGCGACGGTTGCCTCCGCAGCGGCGATCGACAGGATCGCCGCCAGGATCGGGCCGATGCAGGGGGTCCAGCCGAACGCGAAGGCGAGTCCCATGATATAGGCGCCCCACAGGCCGACCGGCTTCGGGATCGGCAACCGTCCCTCGCGCATCAGGAACGTGATCCGGGTCAGGCCGAGGAAGTGCAGGCCCATGACGATGATCACGATGCCCGCGAGGATCGACAACTGCTCGGACCAGACGCGGATCCAGCCGCCGATCAACGAGGCGCTTGCACCAAGCATGACGAACACGGTCGAGAAGCCGAGCACGAACAGCCCCGCCGAAATCATCACGGCGCGCTGCGAGACCGCCGGCGGCTCCTCGCTTTCGATGTGCTCGATCGTGGCACCGGTCAGGTAGACCAGATAGGGCGGAACCAGCGGCAGGACGCATGGCGATAGGAAACTGACCAGGCCGGCAATGAAGGCCGCCGGAATCGATACGTTCTGGATCATGCGAGTCCCGCGATCGCCCCTGGGCATCACAACGCCGGGGCACCACGCTTCATGCCGCCGATACGGGGAATACGCAACAGCAGCGCTGCCGCGGCAGGCCGAAGAGGGCATTCGGCGCGCGCTTCGCGGTGAAGCCTCGCGGGAACCGCCTTGTTGAGGATCACACCCTGCTCATCTCACCGGATGGCGCAATCGTGCGTGATCTCTTAGTGTCCGGTAGCATCCGCCGGATTGGTCTCTGCCGAAGCTCACGGCCAATCACGACAGATCACGTATGCGCTATTCGCACACGCGTGCGAACATCGAACCGTGCTACTTGACCAGCCGCAACAGCGGTTGCCGGCGCTGTCCCGGCTGCACCTTGGGATCACGGAGCTTGTCGGGATTGTCAGCCTGCACCATCTCGTCGCAAAGCGCCTTGAGATCTTCTTCGCTGAGACGGTTCAGCTTCATGCGGAGGTCAAGAATGGCAACCGAGACCAAGTGCGCCGATTCGCGATTACCCGCCGCGGCAAGCGCCGCGCGGCACTGCTCCAGGGTCGCGAGGACTGCAAGCATCTGTTCGTCTGAATTAGCCACAGGCATCGTTCCGTTCTAGCGTTCGACGAAATGGAGCCGAGCAAGTCCCGACCCGCGATTGGCTTCCAAATGCGTCATGACGTTCCTCTCCCGCGCGTTCCCCATGCGAAACCGACGTGCCTTTCCCTCACTACAGTGATTGGCTCGACGGTCGTCGGCTCGCCGACGTGCCAGCACAGCGCCGTGCAAAGGCCGATGGCCCAAGACCGGCATTTGAAGAGTCAGCGCCACAAACCATTCATCAAGATAGCATGACGTACGACCATCTTCGAATACCATTTCATTGCGGTCGAGGCAAAAACCGTCGATGCTCCCATGGACTTGCGCTAAGCGAGTCCCGATGGTGCGCGTAGTGTCTCCCCGCGGTTGTGCGGATGGTAAGACTATGCTGCAGGGGCTAGAAGACGGCAGACTCATCGAACTTCAATGTCTCAATCGATCCATGGCGATCAGCCGCCATGTCCGTAATTTATCGGTTTCACTCTAGCAGGCGGAGAAAGCTTGTATGCGCGTTGCGGCGGAACGGGGCGTTCCTCAGAAGGAACGCCTAGAGACAGCCGAGACCCCTGCGACGCTGGCTCCGGCTGGACAGGGAGAGGCATTCGCTGCGACCCAGGCAGCCAGCGCCCCGAATGGCGATGCCAGCGATGGCGCACCGGTAAATAAGCCCACCGGGCGAGGGGCTCAAGGCCGGGCCGCACAGGGCAAGGCTGCCCTCAGCAAATCTGCGCTAGCGAGTCTCACCGACTGGGATGCGGCGCGGATCTTCCTTGAGGTCGTGCGTGCCGGCAGCTTCCGCTCCGCTGCCGAACGGCTCACGCTGTCGATCAATGCGGTACGACGGCGGATCGACGACTTCGAGCGGCAGATCGGCGCGACATTGTTCACCCGCGACGTTCACGGCGCGCGCCTCACCGACGAAGGTGCGCTCGTCGTCTCGGCCGTCGAGCGGATGGAAACAGCCTCATTCGAACTGCTGCGCGCTGGTGATGGTCTCACCAGCGCTGCGTCGGGCGAGGTCCGCGTCGCCGTCACCGAAGGACTAGGCACCTTCTGGCTGGCGCCGCGGCTGGTCGAGTTTCAGCAGAGCTTCCCGAACGTGATGGTCGACCTCTACTGCGCGATGCGCTCGGCGGACGTCTCGCGCCACGAGGCCGACGTCGCGATCCACCTGTCCCGGCCGGCGGCGCTGGACGTCAAGCTGGTGAGGCTCGGCCGCATGCACCTGATGTGCTTTGCGAGCGAGAAATATCTGGAAGCGTATGGGGTTCCGAAGACGATTGACGACCTCGTAAAACATCGCTTGGTTCTGCAGGTTGCGGATGAGGCTGCTGCCAACGCCGCCTTCGCCACCATCTTTCCCGGCTTTGAGCAGCGGGACCTGATCGCGATGACCACCAACGTCTCCAGTGCCAATTACTGGGCCGTCGCCCATGGCGCCGGTATCGGTGTATTCCCAACCTATGCGAGTGCATTGGGCGGGAAGATCATACCCCTTGAGGTTGATCTGAAGTGGTCATACGATATCTGGCTGTCTTACCATGCCACCACCGGCCGCATCCCTAGGGTGCGCCACATGATCGACTGGCTGGTCGAGGCCTTTAACCCTGGCAAATACCCGTGGTTTAAAGACGAATTCATCCATCCACAGCAACTTAAAACAGTATATATGGGTGAACCCCTGACCCATCTGTTCGGGGGATTTCCGACGGAAGGACGGTAAGATTAGAATGAACAAATCAGCGGCAAAGAAGATGAAGCAGCGCAGCGCGGGCAAGCCCGACATTGAGCTCGGCAAACGCATTCGGTTGCGGCGGGTTGAGCAGAAGATCTCGCAGGCAGAGCTTGGCGACAAGCTGGGCGTGAGCTTCCAGCAGGTCCAGAAGTACGAGAAGGGCGTCAATCGCGTCGGCGCTGCACGTCTGCAGCAGATCGCGACCGCCCTCGACGTGCCCGTGACGTTTTTCTACGACGGCGACAGCAAGGCCCGCGAGGTCGAAAGCCTGCTGTTCCTGGACAGCGCCTTCAGCCTGCGGTTGCTGCGCGCCTACAGCAAGATCAAGGACCAGACCGTGCAACGTCAGCTGGTGTCCTTGATGGAATCGATCGCAGCGAACGAAGAATAGGAAAGGCCGTCTGATCATTTCAGACGGGCCTCTGATGGACGTGGGCCATCTTCGCTCGAGGGCGCAACTTGGGGGCGCCAGGCGACCAGCCAGCTCGGGCGAGTTCACTGCTTCGGCGTGTAGGATCGATTGCTCGATTCGGCCGGCTGCTCCGGCCTTTCTCGTCCGCCCAGCGACGGCTGCGCGGCAAAGCATTTTGCTACCCCTGCCGTCATAGGAAGTGGCGGCATGTCGGCATCGCTGCCGCGCGCGGCGCGATCGCCCGGACCTCGTTTGCCCCCGGCCGCGAGTTTCTGCTCCCTCCCTGCCTGCGACGCCGCGATCGGCGACCGGGTATGGGCATGCTCCCTGAAAGTCGTAGCAGCCGATCATGCGTTGACGGCCCAGCGGTCGCGGTGAACCATACACGCCGCCCTGCCCTCCCGCCGACGGACTGCCATGCCCCTCATCTCTGATCCGCCTACCGCCTTCGCCGAGGGCAAGATGCTCATGACCATCGATGGGCATGTCGGTATCATCACCTTCAACAACCCTGGCAAACGCAATGCGATGTCATTGGAGATGTGGGAGGGGCTTGGCCAGGCGCTTACCGCGCTGCGCGACGACCCCGAGATCCGGGTCGTCGTGCTGACCGGCGCGGGCGACAAGGCCTTCGTATCGGGCGCCGATATCAGCCAGTTCGAGCAGAGCCGTCACAACGCCGCGGCCTCGGAGGAGTATGCCCAGAAGAGCGCCGCCCAGCGGGCACTGCTCGCGACCTTTCCCAAACCGACGATCGCCTGCATCCGTGGCTTCTGCCTCGGTGGCGGACTCCAGATCGCGATGCTCGCCGACATGCGCTTCGCGGCCCAGGACAGCCAGTTCGGCATCCCCGCGGCGAAGCTCGGCATCGCCTATGGCTATGATGGCCTGCGCAACCTGGTGTCGCTGGTCGGCCCGTCGCAGGCGCGGCTGCTGCTCTACACGGGAGCGAGGATCGACGCCTCCGAGGCGCAGCGCATCGGCCTGATCGACCGGATGCTGACGACCGAGGATCTGCTGCCGGCGACGCTCGATACCGCCCGCACGATTGCCGGCAATGCCCCGCTGGCGGTCCAGGCCGCGAAGATCACGATCGCCGAAGTCCTGCAGGACGAAAGCCGGCGCGACATGGCGGCGATCAAGCGGATCGGCGATGCCTGCATGGACTCGGAGGATTTCCGCGAGGGCCGCCGCGCCTTCATGGACAAGCGCAAGCCGGCGTTCAGGGGACGCTGAACCGGTCGGCCACCTCCGACGGCCGAGGCGAAAACGAGCGCATCATTTTGCGGCGCGCATGCCCGCAATATCGTCTTGCCGCCGCGCGGACGCCGATGTCAGACTTATGACATGAGTGCAGTTCAACGACAGGTGACCAATCTACGCGACGAATATGCCGCCATGACACGGCAACGCATCATCGCGGCCTACGTCGAGACCCTGGAGGACGAGACCGCCGACGATACGTCGATGGCCGCCGTGGCGAGGCGCGCGGGCATCGCCGAGCGGACCATCTATCGTCATTTCAAGAGCCGCGCCGAGCTGATGGACGCCGCCGGCGAATGGATCGAAGACAATGTCTTCGGCTACATCCCCTTCAGC
>JBARNF010001165.1:0-5631 GCA_049802835.1 Bradyrhizobium sp. | reverse complement strand
AGCCGGGGATCGAGCAGATCGCGCAGGCCATCGCCGAGCAGATTGAGGCCGAGCACGGCGAGTGCGATCGCAGCACCCGGATACACCGCGAGGCTCGGCGTCTGGAACAGCAGGGTCTGCGCATCGTTCAACATCCGCCCCCAGGACGGCTGCGGCGGTTGCGTGCCCAAGCCGAGATAGGACAACGCCGCCTCCGCCAGGATCGCCAGTGCGAACTGGATCGTCGCCTGTACGATCAGGATCGACAGGATGTTCGGCAGCACGTGCTCGATGGTGATGCGGAAGCGGCCCTTGCCGGCGGCGCGCGCCGCAAGGATGAACTCGCGCGCCCACACCGCACCGGCGGATCCGCGCGTGACGCGCACGAACACCGGAATCTGGAAGATGCCGATCGCGGTGATCGACGTCACCATGCCCGGGCCGATCACCGCGGCCAGCATGATCGCCGACAGCACCGCCGGAAAAGCGAAGGTGAAATCGCTGAAGCGCATGATCAGTTCCTCGCTCCAGCCGCGCTGCGCGGCAGCGATCAACCCGAGAGCGACGCCGCAGGACAGGCCGATGCCGACCGCGATGATGCCGACCAGAATGGTCGCGCGCGCGCCGACCAGCAGCAGCGAGACGATATCGCGCCCGAGCACGTCGGTGCCGAGCCAATGCACCAATGACGGCGGCCGCAGCTTGGCAGCGACGTCGATCTCATAGGCCGACCATGGCGTCCACACCAGTGACAGCAGCGCCGCGCCAAGCACCAGCAGGCACAACAGGCCGCCGACCACGAAGCTGCGATGGCGCAGCGCGCGGCGCCAGAACACGTGACGCGAGAGTGCGGCGCTCGCGGACAGCGGAAGACTGGACGAACTCACAACTCGTGGACCTTGATGCGCGGATCGATCACGGCATAGAGCACGTCGACCACGAAGTTGACGATGATGACCATGGCCGCCAGCAGCATGACGCAGTTGCGCACCACGATCAGGTCGCGATTGGCGATCGACTGGAAGATCAGCCGGCCGAGGCCCGGCAAATAGAACACGTTCTCGATCACGATGGTGCCGGCGAGCAGATTGGCGAACTGCAGCCCCATCACGGTCAGCACCGGGATCATCGCATTGCGCAGCACGTGCTGCCACAGCACCTCGCGCCTGGTCAGGCCCTTGGCGCGCGCCGTGCGCACGAAATCCTCGCGCAGCACGTCGAGCACCGCCGAACGCGTCACCCGCGCCAGGATCGCGGCCTGCACCACCGCGAGCGCAATTGCCGGCAGCAGCAGCGATTTGAAGCCGGGCCACAGCCCGTCCTCCCAGCCGGGGAAGCCGCCCGCCGACAGCCATTGCAGCTTCACCGCGAACAGAAGGATCAGGAGAATGGCGAACCAGAAGTTCGGCAGCGCGATGCCGATCTGGGTCAGCGACATCACGCCGACATCGCCGATGCGATTGTGGTTCGCGGCGGTGTAGATGCCGGCCGAGAGTGCCAGCACGGTGGTGATCAGCATTGCCAGGATCGCGAGCGGAATGGTCATCAGCAGCCGCTCGCGGATCAGGTCGGCCACCGGCGTCCCATAGGCGTAGCTGGTGCCGAGATCACCGACCAGGAGGCCGCCGAGCCAATGCAGATAGCGGTACCCCAGTGGTTGATCCAGCCCGAGCTTGACCGCGAGCGCCCTGACAGCATCCGGCGAAGCATCGGCGCCCATCAGCGTCTGGGCGGCGTTGCCCGGCAAGGCGTCGAGCACCAGAAAGATGATCAACGACGCGCCGACCAGGGTCGCCAGCAGGGTCAGGCACCGCCGCAGCAGAAAAACGCTCATCCACACTCTCGGGATCGAATTCGCGGCGCACGTTCCACGGCTTTGGGCCGCAGTGCAAGCCCTCCTGGAGCGGGTCTGGTTCGCCGCGAGCCGTCATCGCATCATGGCTGCTGCTTTGCCGCATGATCGAAGAAGCGGATCAGAGCCTCGCTGACCTCGTCCGGACTTTCCTCCGGCATGTAGTGGCCGCAATCGGCGATCACGCCGCCTTCGACATTTACTGCCAACTGCGTCATTGCCTCTACCAGACCGGGCCCGACGCCGCGCTCGGCACCCAGCGCGAGCACCGGCATCGCCAGCGGCCGCAGGCTCCGCGCCCGATTGGCGGCCACGCCGTCGGCACTGAAGGCCTCCTGGTAGTAGCGTGTTGCCGCGCGGATCGCGCCGGGGGCTGCCAGCTGCCGCGCATATTCCGCGATGTCGTCGGGACCGATCGCCCAGGGCTTCACCGCCTTGGCGCGGAACAGCCAGGTCAGGAACGCGCGCTCCCGCCCCGTGATCAGCATCTCCGGCAGATCGTCGAGCCGATTGAAGGCGAAATGCCACGCCCTCAGATTGGCCTCCTCGGGCGCAAGATCCGTGCGCGGCGACGACAGTCCGGGCACCAGCGCATCCATCACCGCAAGCCGCCTGATATCGCCGGGCCAGTCGGCCGCATAAGCGTAGCCGATCCAGGCCCCGACATCATGACCGGCGACGTCGATCGGGCCCTCGTCGAGCAGACCGAGCCCGGCTGCGAACGCATGAATGTCGGCGGCGACGGTCGCGAGATCATAGCCGGATGGGGATCGTTCGGAGTCACCCATGCCGCGCGGGTCCACCGCAATGACGCGACGCCCAGCCTCGGCGAGGCGCACCATGACGTGTCGCCACGCGTACCAGCTCTGCGGCCAGCCCGGCAGCAGCAGCACCGGCGCACCGCTGCCGCCCTCGACATAGTGCAGCCGCACGCCGTTCGCAGCCGCGGTGCCGTGACGGAAGCCGGTCGACAGGCCGGTCGGGTGGGGAAGAGCCGAAGTTCTCATTTGGAAACGTCCATTCTCTAACTTGGCAGAGCAAAGTCGGGCGAGCCTGGTCAAACAAAATCAGTCGAGCAGGCGCAGCGCGTCGTCACAGATCGCGGCCATGTCGGCCTGCCGGCGGCCGCTCTTGCCGAGCACGCGCATGCCCTGGATGACGCAGAGCAGCAGACGCGCGGTCACCTCGGGGTTGATCGTGGAGGCGATCGAGCCGTCGGCCTGCCCCTCCTTGATGAAACGGAGCAGGCGCGACTCATGCATGGCCAGGATCTTCGTCAGCCGCTCGCGCAGCAACGGGTCGGAGCCTGCGAACTCCATCAGCGTCCCGATCACCAGGCATCCGATCCGTCCGGACTCGCCGTGGCTGGTCTCGGCATAGGACTTCAGGACGGCCGCGACACGCTCGCGGCCGGTCCGCGCCGACGCCAGCAGATCGTCGAGCCGCCGCGTCCGCCGGTCGACATAACGCTCGAGTGCGGCGAGCAGCACGCCGCGCTTGTCGCCGAACGCCTTGTAGATGCTGCCGGAGGTCAGCCCCAGCGCCTCGTTGAGGTCGGCCACCGACGTCGCACTATAGCCGAGCCGGCTGAAGACGGTGATCGCCTTGTCGAGCACGACGTCCATATCGAACTCGCGCGGGCGGCCCGGGGTTCGCTGCGATGGTGCGGAATTGCTCATGGTCCACCCCTAATTAGGCTACGATCGTTTCCGAATCAAGCCCAACTTGAAGCGGCAACTCTCCGGCTGCCGCCCTTTGATCCGTATCAACTGATCGTTCCGATGAAACACGATGATGGGAACACACGTCAGCAAGGGTGGGCCGCCTCGACCATGATTCCTGAACGTATCGAGCTCCCCCCGCGGGCAACGCCGCCACGTGCCCCCGGCTTCGTCTGGGGCGCTTCCACCTCCGCTTTCCAGGTCGAAGGTGCGGCGCACCTCGACGGTCGCGCCGACAGCATCTGGGATGTCTATCTGCGCGCCCCCGGCCGGACAAAGGACACGGCCGAGACGGCCTGCGACCACTATCATCGCTTTGCCGAGGACGTGGCGCTGATGCGGGGTCTCGGGCTCAACGCCTACCGCTTCTCGATCGCCTGGCCGCGGGTGCTGCCGCAGGGGCGTGGCGCGGCGAACGAAGCCGGCCTCGCCTTCTATGACCGGCTGGTCGATGCGCTGCTCGCCGCCGACATCGAGCCCTGGCTCTGCCTCTATCACTGGGACCTGCCGCAAGCGCTCGATGATCTCGGCGGTTGGCAGAACCGCGACATCGCCGGCTGGTTCGCCGACTATGCCGGGCTGGTGGCGCGGCGTTACGGCGATCGGGTCAAGCGCTTCGCGACCTTCAACGAGCCCTGCGTGTTCACGCTGTTCGGCTACGGCCTCGGCTGGCATGCGCCGGGCGTGGCCGACAAGGCGGCGTTGCACAAGGCGATTCATCACGTCAATCTCAGCCATGGCCGCGCCGTCGACGTGCTGCGCAGCCATGTCAGCGGCGCCTCGGTTGGCGCAATCCACAACCGCCAGCCCTGCTATCCCGCGACGAGCGACCCGGCAGACGCCGCGGCTGCCCTGCGGCTCGCCGCCTATTGGAACGACGCGTTCCCGTTTCCGCAAGCGTTCGCCTGCTATCCAGCGCAACTGGCGGACGCGATCGCGCCCTACATCGTGCCGGGCGACATGGCGCAGATCGCACGGCCCGTCGACTGGTTCGGGCTCAATCACTATTCCCCGCACTACGTCAAGGCCGACAGCAACCTGATCGGCGCCGGCTTCGGCGCTGCACCGGACACCGTGCCGCGCAGCGCGATCGGCTGGCCGGTGGTGCCCGACGCGTTCCGCGACACGCTCATCGACATCCATCAGCGGTTCCAGCTTCCGATCTACGTGCTCGAGAACGGCACGGCGGCCGCCGACGTGATCGATCCCTCCGGCCATATCCAGGATGACGGCCGGATCAGCTATCTCAGGGCCTACACCGCCGCCATGGAACAGGCGATCACGGCAGGCGCCGACATACGCGGCTATTTCGTCTGGTCGCTCCTGGATAATTTTGAATGGGGAGCGGGCTATTCGCAGCGCTTCGGCATTGTCTATGTCGACCAGGCCACGCAGCGCCGCATTCCCAAGGCGTCGGCGCGGTGGTATGCGGACACGATCGCGGCACGGCGGGCCCTGGCGCACGCCAACGAGCCGCGCAAATTGACGGAAAGCGGCTGAGGAATGAGCGATCGCGTTCTTCTGGGGGACATCGGCGGGACCAATGCGCGTTTCGCGCTGCTCGACGGCGGCTCGATCGGTGACGTTGCGCATCTGAAGGTCGCCGACTTTCCCACCATTATCGATGCGATCACGGATTTCCTGTCCCGCCACGCAGCAGGCGGCCCGCCCTCCGCGGCCGTGCTCGACATTGCCGGCCCGATCGAACGCAATCGCGGCATGCTGACCAATAGTACCTGGGTCATCGACGGCGCCGAGCTGGCCGCGCATTTCAACCTGCGCTCGGCGAAGCTCCTGAACGATTTCGAGGCCGTCGGCTGGTCGCTCCCCGTCTTGCATCCGGATGATTTGTTTCCGCTCGGCGGCAGCGCAGCCGTTGCGGGCGCGCCGATGCTGGTGATCGGCCCGGGCACCGGGTTCGGCGCGGCGTGCTATCTGCCGGGCGACGGCCGCCCGACGGTTGCCGTCACCGAGGCCGGCCATGCCACGCTGCCGGCCACCACGGCGCGCGAGGCCGCCGTGCTGGCCAAGATGCGCGAACGTTTCGGCCATGTCTCGATCGAACGCGCACTGTCGGGC
>JBARNF010001164.1:0-2648 GCA_049802835.1 Bradyrhizobium sp. | reverse complement strand
GTCCAGGTATTCGCCGCCGGCGCGACTGTGACGTTCGCACCCGCCGATGCCGGTCCCGTGATGCCGCCGTCGATGGTGGTCGCGGTCACGGTGATGCTGTGCGCACCGCCGCTGACCGACTGGAATTCGCTATAGATGTCGAAATGGCCGGACGCATCGATGGTGCCGGTGCCGATCACCGTGGTGCCATTGTCGGCATAGAGCTTGATGATGGTGCCAGCCTCGCCGCTGCCCTTCACCTCGACGCGACCGACCGAGTCCGGCACCGAGACCACCGACGCGACGACGGGCGCGGCGGGTGCCACGCTGGCATCGAACGTGGCCCCAGGGCTGGCGTGACCGAGGGTGTCGGTCTGGATGACCGTGACGTGCTGGTGGCCGGGGCCGAGCAGCGCGCCCGCCGCCGGGTCGGTCGTCACGTCGAAATGACCGGATGCGTCGACCGCGCCGGTGCCGATCACGGTGTTGCCGAGCATCAGCGTGATGGTATCGCCCGGCTGACCCGAGCCCTGGAGCTCGATGACGCCGTGATCCGCGGCAACGCCGACCTGGCTGATGCTGGTGACCGGCGCCGGATCGACATACACCGCAAAGCCGGTCGACGGCGCGCTGACGTCGGCACCGGCCGCATCGGTGGCGGTCAGCGTATGGGTGCCATTCGCGAGCGCCACCGTGGTCGTGATGGTGAAGGTGCCATCGGCGGCAACGACACCCGTGCCGATCGGAGTCGAGCCGCCATCGGCGTAGAGCGTGATGGTCTCGCCGACATGCTGGCCGGTGCCCTTGACGATGAAGTCGTGGCTGGCGTCGATCTGCGTCGCGACCAGCGGCGCCACCGAGGTGATGACGGGCGCCCTGGGCGTCACGTCGATCGCGACGCCCGCGGAGACGGCGCTCGTCAGATTGTCGCTGTTGGTCTCGGTCGTGGTGAAGACATGACGGCCGCCGGGCGCATCGACGCTGAAATCGAAATGCCCGGTCTGATCGACCACACCGGAGCCCAGCAGCGTCGTGCCGTCGGCATAGACCTTGATGGTCTCTCCCGCCTCGCCGGTGCCTTGAATGTCGATCGTCTGCGGCGCCGTCGCGATGACGGCCGAGATCACCGGCGCATTCGGCAGGACGTTGACGTTGAACGTGGAGAACGGGCTGGTCAGGCTGTCGGCGTCGGTTGCCGTCGCCCGCAAGGAATGGACACCATCCGCGAACGTCGCGGTGGTGACGATATCGAACGCACCGGCGCCATTCGCGACGCCAGATCCGACCACCGTGTTACCCTCATAGAGCGTGACGGTGCTGAACGCGAGCGCGTTGCCTTTGACCTCGACTGTGCCGCCGTTGACGCGCTGCCCTATGATGGAGCTAATCGTCGGCGCCAGCGGATCGACGTGGAAGTCAACGACCGACGACTGACCGCTGGTGAAGTTCGCAGCATCCTGCGCGGTCGCGACCAGCGCGTACACGCCATGTCCCAGCGGCGCCGTTGCCGTAATGTCGAACAGGCCGCTGGAATTGGTGGTGCCGGAGCCGATGAACTGGCCATTGGCAAACAGATTGATCCGGATATTGGCCTCTGCGCTGCCTTTCACCTCAATCCTGGCACCGTCGACCGGTTGTCCGACAACGCCCGAAATGGTCGGCGCCTGCGGAACGACATCGAACGCGATAACATTCGACAACAGGCTGACAACGCCATCCGCATCGGTCTCGGTCGCACTGAGCGTGTAATGGCCGTCGGCGAGGTTCGTCGTGACGAAGTCGTAGTTGCCGCTGCCGTCGGTCGCCGTGGTGTAGGTCGTGGAGCTGCCTCCGGGACCGCTGAGATGCAGCGTGACGGTCTGGTTCGGCTCGCCGCTACCCTGCAGGTGGACGCCGACATTGTTGACCAGAAGCGGCTGTCCAGGCGCGAGCGCGAGCGACGGCGCGATCGGCAATACATCGACAATGAGCGGCGCGGTGGTCAGGGTCTGGCCTCCACCGACCTGAGTCGCCGTGAAAGTGTATTCGCCGTCGGCGAGCGCAGCCGTCGTGAAGGTGAAATGTCCGCTGGCATTGGGCGTGGCGGTGCCGACCTGATTGCCATCGATGAAGAGCGCAATGCTGCTGCCCGGCATCCCCGTGCCGCTGAGCAAAACCTGATTGCCGTTCTGCGGCTGGCCGACGAGAGCGATCCTCGGTGCGATCGTCTCAGTCACGGCGACGCCGCCGTTATAGGCAACGACGCTGAACTGGGCGATGGAGTAATCAACACCCGGAGTGAGATGAAGCTGGGCACCGTTCGTGCCGTCGCTCACCGTGAGCACGTTGCCGGCGCCGAGCGTCACGGTCGCATTTGCGGCGAAGCCGGCGAGCTTGATGGTGTCGCCGGGAAGGAAGCCGTCGATCTGGTTGGTCGGTATGTCGCCCTGATCGATGATCAGCGTGGCCATGGCGCCTTGCGCGAAGGTGATATGTCCGCTGCCGACCGCACCGACGGCACCGAGCTCGATGACGCCATGATCTGCAAGCTGCACACCGCCATCGATCGTGCTGGCGGCGTCGAGCAGCAGGAACCCGTAGTTCGAGACGCCGGCATGACCGCTGCCCTGCAGGCTCGTCGTCAGCGTGTACGCAGCCGAGCCAGACACCGTCAGCGAGTCGTTGATGAG
>JBARNF010001163.1:0-7479 GCA_049802835.1 Bradyrhizobium sp. | reverse complement strand
GGGGAGAGCACGGAGTACGCCGTAAAGCCATTGCGCAGGGAGGGCCGGATGTCCGGCTTCGTACCTGTGGTTCTGCCGCGTGCTTTTTGTTGCACGCGGACCATGGGTGCGACCTGCACCCGGCCTTCCCTGCGCCCTCGATTTATCGAAGGGCAGTTCTAACGAATGACTCGGACGCGTTTGCGCCGCGAGAATGGATTGGCTCGCCTTGAGGCGTACGACGGTGAACGCGACACCCCCAGCTGTCATCGTCCACGAAGGCGGACGATCAAGTACGCCGCGGCGGCTCAGTGAACCAGGATGTCTCTCAGATACTGGATCACCCGCTTTCGCGGGTGATGACAGCGGAGATGCTTATTCCGACCGTGATTCGAATTCAGAATCTCGCGACGCATTGCGAGCAAAGCAAACAGACGCACTGCGATCATGTGACGCAACGATGAGAGAGCCGCCCTGCCCCTCAGCGGCCGCGGCCGGCGGCCTGCGGCAGGAGCGACGGCTGATGCGTCGGTGCGATCGCGACCGCGCGGTTGCGGCCCTCGTTCTTGGCGCGATACAGCGCCGTGTCGGCGCGCTTCATCACGTCGGCGATCGGCTCGCCCTTCTGCTCGAGCGTCGACAACCCGATCGATATCGTCACCTCGATCCGCTTCTCGCCCTTGTGGACCGAGAACGGCTCGTTGGCGACCGAGCGCCGCAGCCGCTCCGCGACCATGCCGGCGACATGCAGATCGGTCTCGGGCATCACGATCACGAACTCCTCGCCGCCATAGCGGCAGGCGAGATCGATGCCGCGGATCGACTTGCGCATCCGCATCGCGAACTCGCGCAGCACGTCGTCGCCGGCATCGTGGCCGTAATTGTCATTGATCGACTTGAAGTAGTCGATGTCGAGCATCATCAGCGCCAGCGGCTTGCCGCGGCTCGCGGCCTGGTCGGCGAGCGTCGCCAGATGCGTCTCCATGTAGCGGCGATTGTGCAGGCCGGTCAGCGCATCGGTGATCGCCATCTCGATCGAGTTCTGCACGTTGTCGCGCAAATGATCGGTATAGCGGCGCTTGCGGATCTGGGTGCGCGCGCGCGCCAAGAGCTCGTTCTTGTCGACCGGCCGCAACAGATAGTCGTTGACGCCGATCTCGAGGCCGCGCAGCAGCCGCGAATTGTTCTCGGCCTCGGCAATGGCCAGGATCGGGACCTGCCGCGTGCGCTCCAGCGAGCGCAGCTGGCTGCACAGCCGCAGGCCGTCGAAATCGTCGAGATCGAGCGATACGATCACGAGGTCGTAGTTGCCGTCGGCCGCATTGAATACGGCCTCGGCGGGATTGGGCTCGACATCGACCGCATGCTCGGTCGCGAGCATCGGCCCCAGCCGCTCGTAGGACGACGGCCGGTCGTCGACCAGCAGAACCCGCCCGCCCCGGCCGGTGTCGGCCACCGCGTTGCGCTCGGGCGCCTGCACGCCGATCTCGATCGAGGTCAGCGCGCGCATGCGCAGCTCGTCCGTCATCATCTTCAAACGCGTCAGCGAGCGCACGCGCGCGATCAGCACGACGTCGGACACCGGCTTGGTCAGGAAGTCGTCGGCCCCCGCCTCCAGCCCGCGGACGCGATCCGAGGGACTGTCGAGCGCCGTCACCATCACGACCGGAATGAAATGCGTGGCCGGGTTCGACTTCAGCCTGCGACAGACCTCGAAGCCGTCCATGTCCGGCATCATCACGTCGAGCAGGATGATGTCGCATTCGGCGCGCTGGCAGATCTGCAGCGCCTCGGCGCCGTTCGAAGCGGTCAGCACGTCGAAATATTCAGCCGACAGACGCGCCTCCAACAGCTTGACGTTGGCCGGGACGTCGTCGACGACGAGAATGCGCGCGGACACTCGAAACTCCTAGCCGATAAAGCGTCTTACCGTTTCAATGAATTTTCCGACCGAGATCGGCTTCGAAAGATAGGCTTCGCAGCCACCCTCGCGGATGCGCTCCTCGTCGCCCTTCATCGCGAACGCCGTCACCGCGACCACCGGGATCGCGCGCAATTCCGGATCGTCCTTGATCCAGCGCGTGACCTCCAGGCCCGACACCTGGGGCAGCTGGATGTCCATCAGGATCAGGTCGGGCCGCGTGCGGCGCACGATGTCGAGCGCCTCCACGCCACTGGACGTACCGGAAGTCTGGTACCCATGCGCTTCCAACAGATCGCGAAAGAGCTTCATATTGAGCTCATTGTCCTCCACGATCAGGACGGTCTTTCCCATCCGTCCCTCCGAATCACTGACACCCGACTGCCCTCCGGCGGACACCTGTCCACCGCACCTGATCTAATTCAAACTAGCCCCAGATTCGTTCTAAGCCGTTAAGTCGGTATTCCATCTTGCCCCGAGATGGTTTCCACTTGCTTGAACCCGCTGCGACGACTCGGGCATGATGGGCGCAAGGTAGAGACGACAAGTTAATGGAAAGGCAAATGCGGCGTTGAAAAAGCGTGCTCAAAAACCGCGCGAAGTTGCTGAAATCGTTGCCGTTCAGGCACTCGGTTTCCTGGCTGGGGAACCGGAGCGTCTCGGCCGTTTCCTGGCCGAGACCGGAATTGGGCCCGAAACGCTGCGATCCTCGGCCGCCGACCCGAATTTCCTGGTCAGCGTGCTCGATTTCGTCCTGCGCGACGACGAGACCGTAAAGGCTTTTGCCGCCAGCTCCAAGTTACATCCGACCAATATCATGGCCGCAAGGCAGGTATTGGGCGACCTGTGGGAGCGCGACGTGCCGTGACCACGACTGCGCCAGAGGGAGCGTCGCGCACGGTCACCGGGCCGACCTGCTTCTGCCGCGACTGTCTGACCGACCTGGATGCCGGCACACGCCGCTGCACCGCCTGCGGCTCGCCGCGCCTGGTCCGGCACCGTGCGCTGCCCGCGCTGACACTGGCCCATATCGACTGCGACGCCTTCTATGCAACGGTCGAGAAGCGCGACAATCCCGACGTGGCCGACCGTCCCGTCATCATCGGCGGCGGCAAGCGCGGCGTCGTGTCGGCCGCCTGCTACATCGCCCGCACCTATGGCGTGCGCTCGGCGATGCCGATGTTCAAGGCGCTGGAGCTGTGCCCGTCCGCCGCGGTGATCCGTCCCGACATGGCGAAATATGTCCGGGTCGGCCGCGAGGTGAGGCTGGCGATGCAGGCACTGACGCCGCTGGTCGAGCCATTGTCGATCGACGAGGCGTTCCTGGATCTGTCAGGCACCGAACGCGTCCACGGCATGATCCCGGCCAAAGTGCTGGCGCGGTTCGCCCGCGAGGTCGAGCACAACATCGGCATCACCGTGTCGGTCGGGCTGTCCTGCAACAAGTTCCTCGCCAAGATCGCATCCGACCTCGACAAGCCGCGCGGCTTCGCCACGCTGGACCAGGAGGAGGCGCGCGCAATGCTCGCCGACAAGCCGGTCGGCTTCATTTTCGGCGTCGGGCCCGCCACCCAGCAGCGGCTGGCAAGCCGCGGCTTCCGCACCATCGCCGATCTGCAGCGCGCCGACGAGATCGAGCTGATGAAGCAGTTCGCGGGCGACGGCCGCAGGCTGTGGCGGCTGGCGCGCGGCATCGACGAGCGCAAGGTGGTGGCCGACCGCGGCGCCAAGACGATTTCCAGCGAGACCACCTTCGACACCGACATCCGCGACTATGCGACCTTGGAAAAAACCTTGTGGCGGCTCTCCGAGAAGGTCTCGTCACGGCTGAAGGCGGGCCAGCTCGCCGGCTCGACCATCACGCTGAAGCTGAAGACCGCCGATTTCCGCCAGCGCACCCGCTCGCAATCGATCGCGGCGCCCACGCAACTCGCCGGCAAGATCTTCGCGATCTGCAAGGAGATGCTGGCCCGCGAGACCGACGGCACATCGTTCCGCCTGATGGGCACCGGCGTCAGCGCGCTGCGCCCGGGCTCGGAAGCCTCCGACACCGACATGCTCGACCGCCGCTCGGCGTCAGCGGAACGTGCGATGGATGCGCTGCGCAAGAAGTTCGGGCAGTCGGCGGTCATCCGCGGCATCGCCTATGGCGGCCCGGAGAACACCGAATGACGGGCGCGTCAGTTGCCGCAGGGCTTGGTATCCTTGGCGTCCCTGACGTCGAACTTGCCGAGCGCGCCGGAGATCACGAAATCATTGTAGTCCAGCACGAGCGCGCGCGAGACGCCGTTCTCGTACAGCTCGAACGACATCGCATAAACCGGCGTCTGCTCGCCCTCGGCCCGCTTGGCATCGCGATCGTAATAGCTGACCGTGACCGGCCAGCGCGTCATCGTCTTCATCTCGTCGCTGGCGGTCGAGGCATCGGGCTTGGCGATGGCCTTGTCCCCCGGCACGGGCGCGCCGATCACCGTGAGCGTATTGTAGACCTTCTCGCCGTTGTCCGAGCCGTCATAGACCGACAGCTCGAGCAGCGACTTGCCTTCGCGCGCGGCGGCGATGATGCGCTGGATCTGCTCGGTCGGAAACACGGTCGAGCCGTCGAGGGTGAAGGTCTTCGCCTCGGGCTGCTTGAGCTTGACGGTGATGTGATCGCCGGTGCGCTCGGCAATGCCGTCGACCGGGCCGGACGCCTGATCGTTCATCCGCGAGTCGATCTTGAAGCGATAGCTCTTGCCGGCGCCGTCCTCCCACGCCGTCGAGCGCAGATCGCTCAAGGTCACCTTGCCCTCGCCGAGATCGAGCTCGGACACCTGGCGGAATTCGGAGGTGTAGCCGTTGCAGGCGCTGCCGGAGAAATTATAGAGGATGCGGCCGCGGGCGCTGTTGACCGGGCTCGACCCGCGCGCCTTGACGAGGCTCAGCTCGTACAGCGCCTGATGCGGCAGGAACGGTACCCCGGCCTTGGCCTGCACCGGACCGAATGTGATCGCGGCGACAGCCAGCGCTCCCATCGACAGTCGAAACGAATGAGCCATGAGTTTTCCTTGAGGCGGGGCGAACCGTTAAACCGTCACATTAAAGACCGCTGCATTACGTCGCAACTGCGGCTGCCTCACGGAAACGTGCGATCAAAGCCCCGGAGCGAGGCACGCGGCCCGTTCGTATCCGGGGGCCGCCGCGGCTTGCATGTCACTGGCAACTGCGCCAAACAGGGCCGCGGTCCGGCACGGGACCGGCTTTCAGGCGAATGAACGGGGATTTCAGATGGCGGGTACGGTTGAACAGAATCTGGCGGCACAGGGCATCACGCTGCCGCAGCCCAAGGCGCCGGTGGCCAATTATGTCCCGTTCGTGCGCACCGGCAACCTGCTGTTCGTGTCGGGCCAGGTCTGCCTCGGCGCCGACGGCAAGATGATCGCGGCTGGCAAGCTCGGCGGCGGCGTGGAGCTCGACGAAGGCTATGCCGCGGCGAAGGGCTGCGCCATCAACCTGCTCGCCCAGGTTAAGGCGGCGGTCGGCGATCTCGATCACGTCGTGCGCGTGGTCCGGCTCGGCGGCTTCATCAATTCGGCGCCCGACTTCCTCGACGGACCGAAGGTCATGAACGGCGCCTCCGACCTGATGGTCGCCGCGTTCGGCGACAAGGGCCGCCACGCCCGCACCACCGTCGGCGTCTCCTCGCTTCCGTCCGATGCGGCCGTGGAAGTCGAAGGCGTGTTCGAGGTCGCTTGAGAGCAGCGCATGATCCGGAAAAGTGTGAAGCGGTTTTCCGATCAGATCGTGCGCCAGCAAACGGACGGGGCGAATGCGCGCACCTGACTGGCTGACGGCCCGCCCCGTCGCCCATCGCGGCCTGCACGACGCGAGTCGCGGCATCATCGAGAACATGCCGGCTGCAGCGCGCGGCGCGGTGGCCGGCAACTTCGCCATCGAATGCGACATCCAGCTGTCGGCCGACGGCGAGGCGATGGTCCACCACGATTACGAGCTCGGACGGCTCACCGAGGACTCCGGCCTGCTGATCGAGAAGACCGCCGCCGAGCTGAAGGCGGTCCGATTCAAGCAGACCGACGAGCGGATGATGACGCTCAGTGACTTCTGCAGCCTGATCGCCGGGCGGGTGCCGCTGGTGGTCGAGGTCAAGAGCACGTTCCAGGGCGACCGCCGGCTGGTCAAGCGGATGGCCGAGGTGCTGGCGTCCTATTCGGGCCCGGTCGTGGGCATGTCGTTCGATCCCGACCAGGTGCTGGCGCTGCGCGAGACCATGCCGAACCTGACCCGCGGCATCGTCGCCCAGCGCAGCTACGAAGACGGTTACTGGTCCAAGCTCACTCCGGCGCAGCGCGACAGCATGCTGCATCTGAAGCATGGGTTCAGCACCCAGCCGCATTTCGTCGCCTATTGGGTCCAGCAGTTGCCGGCCGCCCCGCCCTGGATCGCGCGCAACGTGTTCGGCTGCCCGCTGCTGACCTGGACCGTCCGTACCCCGGAGCAGCGCGCAATCGCGGCGCGCCATGCAGATCAGATGATCTTCGAAGGCTTTACGCCGGAGACGTAAGGCCGGTCTTGAACTCGCTGCTGCGATGCACGATCTTGAGCGGATAAGGACATTCAGGGCACGCTCCGGCGCATCCGGTCGCCAGCGTGTTTTCCAAGGACTCGATGGTATCACCTGAGATCACGCTCGAAGCCGTTCCGGGGGTCAGCGAAATCCCCGCCGCCGCATGGGACGCCTGCGCCAATCCCAATGGCCGCGTCACGCCCAGCTCATCTCCTGACTGCGGCCGCGCCTACAACCCGTTCGTCTCACATGCTTTTTTCTCGGCGCTCGAAGCTTCCGGCTCGGCCACCTTGCGCACCGGCTGGGCGCCGCGCCACCTGATCGCGAAATCCGGCGACGACATCCTCGGCGTCGTGCCCTGCTATCTCAAATCCCACTCGCAGGGCGAATATGTCTTCGACCGCGGCTGGGCCGACGCCTATGAGCGCGCCGGCGGGCGCTACTACCCCAAGCTCCAGGTCTCCGTGCCGTTCACGCCGGCGACCGGACCACGGCTCCTGGTCCGTGCCGACCAGGATCGCGACACGATCGGGAACGCCCTCGCCCAGGGGCTCAAGGCGCTGTGCGGCATCAGCGAAGCTTCGTCCGTGCACGTGACCTTTGCCCGCGAGGCCGAATGGCAACTGCTCGCCGCGCAGGGCTTCCTGCAGCGCACTGACCAGCAGTTCCATTGGCATAACCAGGGCTTTTCGACTTTCGACGACTTCCTGGCAACGATGAACTCGCGCCACCGCAAGGCGATCAAGCGCGAGCGGCGCGATGCGCTTGGCTCCGGCATCACCATCCACCAGCTGACCGGCAAGGACATCACCGAGGACGCCTGGGACGCTTTCTTCGATTTCTACATGGACACCGGCTCGCGCAAATGGGGCCGGCCATACCTCAACAGCAAGTTCTTCTCCCTGATTGGCGAGAGCATGCCTGAGGATGTCCTGCTGGTGATGGCCAAGCGCGACGGGCGCTGGATCGCCGGCGCGATCAACTTCATCGGCTCGGACACGCTGTTCGGCCGCAA
>JBARNF010001162.1:0-7055 GCA_049802835.1 Bradyrhizobium sp. | reverse complement strand
CTGCAGACGCGTTACGGCCACGCCAAGGACGAGGCCGAGCGCGAAATCGATCTGTGGATCAAGCAGCTCAAATAGAGCTCGGCGTTCCGATCAGCACGTCCTCACGTTACGTCAAGTGCCGCCGCGGCTCTTTCACCGCGGCGGCACCTTTTTGCCATTCCGATGAAGCGAGGTGCTATAATCACTCATTATCGTCACGTCGGACTCTGAATCGCTTCCGCGCGGCCAGCGCGGGCGATCGCTCGCGACTCGCTCATGGAGGGCCTGAGCGCAGACCGGCAAAGCGCCGGACAGAAAGGAACAGTTGAAGTTCTCCATCCTTTGCGCCTTCGGGCGCATGTCGCCAACCGCACCGTGGGATAGCGAAGAGTCCATCCGCGAGGAGCTCTTCAGCGTCGAGCGGCTCGAACAGCATGCAGAGAGCCTCGCAGCAGCCCAGCACATCACCGCGCGTCCCACCACCGGCCGATCCCTCGCGGTCAGGTTGAAGGACAACGAGTCGGCTCTCCTCGAAGCGTATCGCGCCATCGCCGGCGCGGTCGCCGAGGGTCGCGCCATTACGCCGGCCGCCGAGTGGCTGCTCGACAACTACCACCTGGTCGAAGAGCAGATTCGCGAAATCCGCGACGATCTGCCATCCGGCTACTATCGGCAATTGCCGAAATTGTCGGTGGGACCTTTCGCCGGATACCCGCGGGTGTTCGGCGTGGCCTGGGCCTTCGTCGCCCATACGGACAGCCGTTTCGACCCGGACATGCTTTGCCGGTTCGTGCGCGCCTATCAGCGCGTCCAGCCCCTGACGATCGGAGAGTTGTGGGCCGTCGCGATCACGCTGCGGATCGTGCTCGTCGAGAATCTTCGACGCGCGGCCAGACGCATCGTGACGAGCCGCGACGCGCGCCAGGAAGCCGATACCGTGGCCGACCGGCTGCTGGGCGTGAACGGCCATGCCGTCGAGCCGGCGACGCTCGTTCTTCGGCAACACGAGCACATGCGGCTGCCCGACTCCTTCGCGGTTCAGCTCGTCCGCAGGCTGCGAGATCAGGATCCGAAGGTCACGCCCGCGCTGATGTGGCTGGACGAGCGGCTCGCGGTGCAACGAACGACGGCCGACGAGATCGTGCGCGAGGAGCATCAACAACAAGGTGCGACGAACGTGACGGTGCGAAACATCATCACGAGCATGCGCCTGATCTCCGACGTCGACTGGACCGAGCTGTTCGAGCGCATCAGCCTCGTCGACGACCTGCTGCGCTCCGGCAGCGACTTCGCCAGCATGGACTTTTCCACGCGCAATCTCTACCGCAGCGCGATCGAGGAGTTCGCGCGGGGCTCGAGACTGACGGAATCGGAGATTGCGCGAGCAGCCCTTCTGGCTGCGAGCAGTCGTGAGAAATTGGCGCCACACGACGGCGGCGATCCGCGCGAGCGCGATCCGGGCTATCATCTGATCGCCGGGGGCCGTCGCGTTTTCGAGCGCAAAATTGGATTTCGCGCTCCCATAAGGAGCTGGCTCCGGCGTTTCACCAAGACGATCGGCGCCGGGGGCTACATCGCCCACATTATCGTCATTGCCGCGATCATTCTTTTCCTTCCGTTATACACGCTGGCAGGACCGGAGCCCGGCTGGTGGCTCGGTCTCCTCGCATGTCTGGGGCTGATCCCGTCGCTCGATGCAGCGATCACGCTCGTGAACCGCTGCGTCATGAACGAGGTGGGCACGGCGATCCTGCCGGGCCTGGAGCTGCGCGACGGCATACCCTCACATTTGCGCACGATGGTCGCCGTCCCGACTCTTCTCACGACCAAGGTCGCACTCGAAGAGCAGATCGAGCGTCTGGAAATTCATCACCTTGCAAGTCCGGAAAGCGACCTTCATTTCGCGCTGCTCTCGGACTGGACGGACTCCGCGACCGAGACGTCCGACGGAGACGCCGCGCTCCTCGACGCCGCGGTCCAAGGCATCGCCCGCCTCAATCGACTTTATGGACCGGCAGCAGGAGGGGACCGCTTCCTCCTGCTCCATCGTCGGCGGGTCTGGAACGCGGCGCAGGCACAATGGCTCGGCTGGGAGCGCAAGCGCGGCAAGCTCCACGAGTTGAACCGGCTGCTGCGCGGCGCCGCCGATACGACCTTCTTGGACATTGACGGGCGACCGCCCAAGGTTCCGTCGAATGTCCGCTATGTGGTCACGCTCGACGCCGATACGCGACTTCCGCGCGATACGGTCCGGCGGCTCGTCGGCAAGATGGCGCACCCGCTCAACCGCCCGCGGTTCGATGCCGCCGCCGGACGCGTCGTCGATGGATATGGAGTGCTGCAGCCTCGCGTCACGCCGTCGCTGCCCATCGGCCGGGAGGGCTCGTTGTATCAGCGGACCTTCTCGAGCATGCACGGCATCGATCCCTATGCCGCCGCCGTATCCGACGTGTACCAGGACCTGTTCGGGGAGGGCTCGTATGCCGGCAAGGGCATCTACGATGTGGATGCCTTCGAGGCCGCGCTCGATGGGCGGGTGGCCGAGAACACGCTTCTCAGCCACGATCTTTTCGAAGGGACCTTCGCCCGCGCCGGCTTCGCGTCGGATATCGAGGTCGTCGAGGAGTTTCCATCACGCTACGATGTCGCGGCCGCCCGCCAGCACCGCTGGGCCCGCGGCGACTGGCAGTTGCTTCCCTGGATTCTCGGTCGCGAGGACGTCTGCGTCGACCACCGCGGCGCGCGTGCAATCCCGCTGATCGGCATCTGGAAGATGCTCGACAATCTGCGGCGAACGCTGTCGGCGCCGGCGAGCATCGTCGCCTTGCTGGCGGGTTGGACGTTGCCGCTGCACGCTGCCGTCGTCTGGACCTGCTTCGTCTTGTCGACGATCGCCTTGCCGAACCTGCTTCCCGTCCTCAGCGCGATCATACCGCGACGCGCCCGAATCACGGCACGCAGCCACGTCGGCGCCCTCGGCGCCGATCTTTGGCTCGCCTCGTCCCAGACCGCATTCCTGATCACGTTTTTGGCGCATCAGGCATGGCTGATGGCCGATGCCATTGGGCGCACGCTGTTTCGTCTGTTCGTCAGCCATCGGCATTTGCTCGAATGGGTGACGGCGGCTCAGGCGAAGGTGAGCCCCCGGCTCGACCTTCTCGGCTTCTATCGTCAGATGAGCGGCGCCGTCGTCATCGGCATCGTGGCCGCGATCGTCGTCTGGTGCGCTGGAAGCGATGCCTGGATCGTTGCGGCGCCGTTCGCGGCGCTGTGGATCGCATCGCCGGCCATCGCGCGCTGGACGAGCATATCCCCGCTCGTCGCCGGCCGCCTGTCGGTCTCGGATGCGGATGCCAAGGCCCTGAGACTGATCGCGCGCCGCACCTGGCGGTACTTCGAGACCTTCGTCACGGCGGCCGATCACATGCTTCCGCCGGACAATTTCCAGGAGGACCCCAAGCCCGTCCTCGCTCATCGCACCTCTCCGACCAACCTCGGTCTGTATGTCCTTTCCGCAGTCAGCGCCTGCGACTTCGGATGGGCCGGCAGGAGCGAGACGGTCGACCGGCTGGAAGCCGCGATGGGGACGATGAGTACCCTCGAGCGGTTCCGCGGCCATTTCTACAATTGGTACGACACGCGCGATCTTCGCCCGTTGGAGCCGCAATATGTCTCTTCGGTGGACAGCGGCAATCTGGCCGGACACCTGATCGCGCTCGCGAATGCCTGCCGGGAATGGATCGGCCGCCCGATGGCGGGACCCGAGCTGTTTGCCGGCATTGAAGACGCCCTCACCCTCACGCGCGAAAGCCTGCAAGCTCTTCCCGATGATCGGCGGACGCAGACGATCACCCGGCACGAGCTGGAAGGCGTACTCGCGGCGCTGGCCGCGGCCGTCCCCGAGGATGGACTCCAATCGCCGGACGCCGCCGCACGATTGGCGAATCTGGTCCCTCATGCGGAAACATTGGCGGACATCGCCCAAACGCTGGCCAGCGAACGGGGCGACGAGCCGGGCGCGGAACTGCTCTTCTGGGCGGAGGCGACCCGGAGAACGATCCATAGCCACCAGCGCGATCGCGCAAAGACCGACGAAGAGGCCCGGTCGCTGCAGCAGCGCCTCGCGACTCTCGAGGCGACGGCGCGCACCATGGCCGAAGCGATGGAGTTCGGCTTTCTCTTCGATCGAGACCGCAAGCTTCTCTCGATCGGATATTTGGTCCAAGAGGGGAAAACCGACCCGAGCTGCTACGACCTGCTCGCGTCCGAGGCGCGGCTTGCGAGCTTCGTGGCGATCGCCAAGGACGACATCCCGGCTCGGCATTGGTTCCGGCTCGGGCGGACCGTCGTCCCGATCGAGCACGGCGCGGCGCTGATCTCCTGGTCGGGATCGATGTTCGAGTATCTGATGCCGTCCCTGATCATGCGCGCGCCCGCCGGCAGCCTGCTCGAGCAGACGAGCCGTCTCATCGTGCGCCGGCAGAAAACCTATGCAGCCGCGCTCGGCTTGCCCTGGGGCATGTCGGAATCCGCCTACAATGCGCGCGATCTCGAGTTCACGTACCAGTATTCCAATTTCGGCGTGCCCGGCCTGGGTCTGAAACGTGGCCTGGGCGAAAATGTCGTCGTGGCGCCTTATGCGACGGGGCTCGCGACCATGGTCGATCCGGGGGCCGCGGTGCGTAATTTCGCCCGGCTAGCCGCCGTCGGTGCGCGGGGCCGCTACGGATTCTACGAGGCGCTGGATTACACGCGCACGCGGCTGCCCGAAGGCAAGGATGTCGCGATCGTCCGCGCCTTCATGGCGCATCATCAGGGCATGACGATGGTCGCCATCGCCAACGCGCTGCTGGACGGGAAGATGCGCGCCCGGTTCCATGCCGAGCCGATGGTCCAGGCGACGGAGCTCCTCTTGCAGGAACGAACGCCGCGCGATGTCGCATTGGCACATCCGCGGGCCGAGGAGGTCGCGACATCCGCGACGGTCCGCGACCTCGAGCTCCCGATGGTGCGGCGGCTGCGCTCCGCACACGGCGCCGTGCCCGAGGCCCACCTGCTCTCGAACGGCCGCTATGCGGTCATGCTGACGGCGGCCGGCTCCGGCTACAGCCGCTGGCGCGATCTCGCCGTCACGCGCTGGCGCGAAGACGCCACGCGGGACGACTGGGGCGCCTACGTCTTCCTGCGCGATGTCCAAAGCGGCGAGGTATGGTCCGCGAGCTACCAGCCGAGCGGCGTCGAGCCGAACAGCTACGACGTCGCCTTCACCGAGGATCGTGCCGAGTTCGTCCGGCGCGACGGATCCATCACCACGACCCTCGAGATCGTTGTCTCGCCGGAGGACGACGCCGAGGTTCGCCGTGTCACCCTCTCGAATGCAGGCTTCCGGGCGCGGGACATCGAGCTCACATCCTATGCCGAGCTCGTGCTGGCGCCGCCCGCGGCCGACACGACGCATCCGGCCTTCTCGAAACTGTTCGTGAGGACCGAATATCTCGCCAAGAGCGGCGCCATTCTGGCGACGCGGCGACGGCGCTCGTCCACCGAGCCCGAAATCTGGGCGGCGCATCTTGCCGTCATCGAGGGCGAGGTTCTGGGCGCGACGGAGATCGAAACCGATCGGGCGCGTTTCCTCGGCCGTGGACGCGACGTTCGCGCTCCAATCGCGGTGATCGATGGTCGGCCTCTTTCCAATTCGGTCGGAACCGTCCTCGATCCCGTTTTCGCGCTGCGACACCGCGTGCGGGTTCCGTCGCAGGGGACGGTTCGCATCGCCTTCTGGACCGTGGTCGCGCCGTCCCGCGACGGTGTGCTCGACATGGTCGACAAGCATCATGACGCCAACGCCTTCGAACGCGCCGCCACGCTGGCGTGGATCCAGGCGCAGGTGCAACTGTCCCACCTCGGCGTCGATGCGGACGAGGCAACCCTCTTTCAGCGTCTCGCGGGCCACGTGCTCTATGCCGACCCGTCGATGCGTCCGTCATCCGATGCGCTACGCCGCGGCGGCGGCAAGCAATCGGGGCTGTGGCCGCAGAGCATCTCCGGAGACCTCCCGATCGTTCTGGTGCGGATCGACGACATCGATGACATCGCCATCGTCGGCCAGTTGCTGCGGGCGCACGAATATTGGCGGATGAAGCAGCTGGCGGTCGATCTCGTGATCCTGAACGAACGGGCATCCTCCTATGTCCAGGACCTTCAGATCGCCATCGAGACGATGGTGCGGAGCAGCCAGTCCTATCCGCAACTCGGAGCGGACCGCGCGCATGGTTCGGTGTTCACTCTGCGCTCGGACCTCATTTCGGAGGAGACGCGCGCTCTGCTTCCGGCGGCGGCTCGGGTGGTGCTGGTCGGACGCCGCGGGAGCCTGTCCGACCAGATCAACCGTCTCACGACACCCGGGAGCATCGCTGCGCCACGGACGAGGCGTTTGGCGCACGTAGACACATCGAAGCCCGTTCCGGCGCCCCCGGACCTCGAGTTCTTTAATGGGCTCGGAGGATTTGGCGCAGACGGCCGCGAATATGTGACGATCCTCGGCGCCGGGCAGACGACGCCGGCCCCTTGGATCAATGTCATCGCCAACCCGAATTTCGGCTTCCAGGTCTCGGTCGAGGGCAGCGGCTACACATGGTCGCTCAATAGTCGTGAGAATCAGCTCACGCCCTGGTCGAATGACCCGGTGACCGACCGGCCGGGCGAGGTCATCTATCTGCGAGACGAGGACACCGGCGAGCTGTGGGGACCGACGGCCCTGCCCATCCGACACGATGCCGCGCCCTATATCGCCCGGCACGGCCAGGGATACAGCCGGTTCGAGCACGCCGAACGCGGCATTGCGCTCGATCTCCTGCA
Organism: Bradyrhizobium sp.; assembly: GCA_049802835.1. GTDB lineage: Bacteria > Pseudomonadota > Alphaproteobacteria > Rhizobiales > Xanthobacteraceae > Bradyrhizobium. The sequence goes on along the minus strand of JBARNF010001162.1, from coordinate 218 downwards.
ATACGTGCCGCTCGACGATCCGATCAAGATCTCGCGCCTGACCATTCGCAACATTTCGGGGCGGACGCGACGGCTTTCGGTAACCGCCTATGTGGAGTGGGTCCTGGGTCCGTCTCGAAGCGCGTCGGCGCCCTTCGTGGTGACGGAGATCGACCCGGAAACCGGCGCGTTGTTCGCCCGCAATCCGTGGAACACGGCGTTTCGTGCCGGCACTGCCT
>JBARNF010001161.1:0-8641 GCA_049802835.1 Bradyrhizobium sp. | reverse complement strand
ACGCCGGACCCGCCGCGCTGGGACGAGCCGGACGAACGCGGTCCGGAGGGGCGGGGGCTCGGCGGCGGGGGCGATGGCGCCTTGGCGACGACTGGCTCCGGTGCGTGCGGCGCATCGGGCGCTCCATCACCGGCCCGGCGCTTGCCGCGCTTCTCGACCACCACCTGCTTGCTCCGGCCATGTGGGAAGCTCTGGCGTACCGTGCCTGTCTCGACGCGCGGCTTGAGCGTCAAGGTCTTGGTCGGGACACTCAGTTTCTTGTCGCCCGGAGTGTTGTTGTCGGCCATTCAGTCGTCCTAATCTCGTTACAGCGTGCGGGCTACCGCACCGTCCCATTCGTGCAATCGTCAGCTATGTCGTCGAAGTCGAAGCAGATTTCGTGGCCGCGGTTCCGGCAATCTTGTCAGCGTCGGCCGACCGGTATCGGACCAGTGTCTGGCTGCGCGACAGGAATGTCCTGCTCGCCGGGCCCGCGAGCACGGCAGCATGTATCACATTTGAGCGCCCAAGTGCCAAATCCAATTCTGCCGAAGTGAGACAGCAGATGATCGGAAATGTCGGGGCTGGTCCCTGATCCCCGTCGTTTGGCCGCACCAGCGCGTCGAGCTTGCGGATGCCGTCGGCCGCGCCGTCGGCAGCATGGATGAGGGCGGCCAACGCGGTCCGGGATTGGCGCTGCGACAGCGCCGCTTCCACCTTGGAGAATCCGGACACGACCTGGCCGGCCTTGGCGGCGATTCCCAGCGCTTCGATCGCGCTGCGGGCCAGCAAGGCTTCCAGATCTTCGGCAAGGGTCTGATGGGCGCGGACGTTCGCCTTGAATCCCCGGCTGAAATGGTGACGCCGGACCGCTTCTGCAACCGCCTGCCGCGAGGCCGTGATCCACAATCCCCGGCCCGGCAGCTTGCGCTTGATGTCGGGCACGACCTCGCCCGACGGGCCGACGACGAAGCGGATCAGCTCGCCGATCGGCCGCACTTCGCGGCTGACCGCGCACATGCGCATGGTCGCGGACTTCTCGGTCCGCGGTCCATTGTCGAGCTCGGGGTCGGCCAAAGCGAGCATGCGGTGATGCGGCTCCTCATCTCAAGCTTGTGGTGTCATGGCGGGGATCATTGCGGCGTCCAGGGTTCGAAACATCGGGTCAGGCCGGCTGTCCTTCGGCTTCGTCCTCGGCGTCGGCTTCGACCTCCGGCTTGGCGATATCGGCTTCGCTGATCCAACCCGCCTTGACGCGGGCCTGCATCACCATGGCCTCGGCATCGTCGCGGGACACTTCGAGTCCGTCGAGAATGCCCGGAAATTTGGTGGACTCGCCGCCTTCCTTGCGCTCGGTCCAGCCGACCAGATCGTCGGTGGCGCAGCCGGCGAGATCGTCGACGGTCTTGATGTCGTTCTCGCCGAACTTGACCAGCATCTTGGTGGTCACGCCGGGCACGGCCTTCACCGCGTCCTCGACACCGAGCTCCTTGCGCTTGGCCTCGAGCTCGGCCTCCTGCTGCTCCAGGAATTCCTGGGCGCGGGTCTGAAGCTCGGTCGCGGTCTCCTCGTCGAAGCCCTCGATGCCGGCGAGATCCTTGAGATCGACCATCGCGAGTTCCTCGACCGAGGTGAAGCCTTCCGACGCCAGCAATTGGCCGACGACTTCGTCGACGTTGAGCGATTCCATGAACACGCGGGTGGAGTTCTCGAAGTCGGCCTGGCGGCGCTCCGATTCCTCCTGCTCGGTTAGGATGTCGATGTCCCAGCCGGTCAGCTGCGAGGCGAGGCGGACGTTCTGGCCGCGGCGGCCGATCGCCAGCGAAAGCTGGTTGTTGGTGTCGGGCACGACGACCTCGATCCGCTCGCGGTCCTCGTCGATGACGACCTTGGCGACTTCGGCCGGGGCGAGCGCGTTGACCACGAAGGTCGCGATGTCGGGCGACCACGGAATGATGTCGATCTTCTCGCCCTGCAGCTCGTTCACCACGGCCTGCACGCGCGAGCCGCGCATGCCGACGCAGGCGCCGACCGGGTCGACCGAGGAGTCGCGCGACACGACGCCGATCTTGGCGCGCGAGCCCGGATCGCGGGCGACGGCCTTGATCTCGACGATGCCGTCATAGATTTCCGGCACCTCCTGCGCAAACAGCTTGGCCATGAACTGCGGATGGGTACGCGACAGGAAGATCTGCGGGCCGCGGGTCTCGCGGCGGACGTCGAACACATAGGCGCGGACGCGGTCGCCGTTGCGGAACACTTCGCGCGGCAGCATCTCGTCACGACGGATGATCGCCTCGCCACGGCCGAGATCGAGGATGACGCTGCCGTATTCGACGCGCTTGACGACGCCGTTGACGATGTCGCCGATGCGATCCTTGAACTCCTGGTACTGCCGGTCGCGCTCGGCCTCGCGCACCTTCTGCACGATCACCTGCTTGGCCGACTGCGCGGCGATGCGGCCATATTCCAGCGGCGGCAGCGTGTCGGCGATGGTGTCGCCGATCTGCGCGCCCGGATTGGCGCGGCGCGCGTCCTCAAGCGAAATCTGGTTGGACGGGTTCTCGACCTTCTCGACCACCAGCATGTGGCGCGACAGCCGCAACTCGCCCTTCTTGGGATCGATCTCGGCGTGCACGTCGGTCTCGCTGCCATAGCGGGCGCGGGCGGCCTTGGCGATCGCGTCTTCCATGGCGGCGATCACGATGCCGCGGTCGATCGACTTCTCGCGCGCAACGGCGTCGGCGATCTGCAGCAGTTCCAGCCTGTTGGCGCTGACGGCCATGGTTCAGTCTCCTCTAATCAGGATCGATCTCGCCTCTGCGCGCACGATCGGCGGCGAGGCGATGTTTCTTCGTATTGGTCGGCAGCGGCTTCTTGGCCGGCTGCTTGTCCTTTGGCTTTTCTTTCAGCTTGGCCGGCTTGGCCTGCGCTGCGGGCTTGGCGTGCGGCGCCAGCGGCGGCGCCAACCCGAGGTCGCGCTTCTTCTCGCGCTCGGCGGCCTTGCCGCGGCGCATGGATTCGGCGACGAGCTCGTCGGTCAGCACCAGCTTGGCATCGCCGATGTCGGCCATCGGCAGCAGGACATCGGCGTCCTGGTCCTTCGTCACGTCGTCGCGGGTCACGCGGACGCAATCGCCCTCGACGCCGGCGAGAATGCCGCGGAAGCGTTTGCGGTTCTGGTGCGCCACCGCCATCTCGATCTTGACCAGATGACCGCCGTAGCGGGCGAAATCGGAGCGGCGGACCAGCGGTCGGTCGATGCCGGGAGACGAGATCTCCAGCCGGTAGGCCCGGTCGATCGGGTCGGCGATGTCGAGCACCGGGGACAACGCCCGCGACACCGCCTCGCAATCCTCGATCTGCATCGATCCGTCGGGGCGTTCCGCCATGACCTGGACTGTGCAGCCCGCCTCACCCGAGATGCGGATCCGCACCAGGCGGTAACCCATTCCCTGCAGCACCGGGTCGGCGACCGCCGCAACGCGCGCCGCCGCGCCCGGCTCAACGACGAGACGGGGCTCGGTCAGGAGGTCGGTGTCGGCGGTTGCGAACGTAGGTTCCGTCATCGAGGCGTCGATCGTGTCTTGCTTGCTTGGGGCCGTTCGGCTCGTCCGATCGCGTTCCGGACCGTTCGCGCCGGTGACGGAGCGATCCGGGTAACAAAAAAGAGCGGGTCCGGAGGGGCCCACTCTCACTACGCGATCGTATATGAGATGATTTCTGATGGCGCTCATATAGCGGCTTTGCGGACCGACGGCAAGGGTCGTAACGGCCGAAACGGGGGCGGAACCTCAAATTCACCGCAAGCCAGGCAGTCTGTTGTTCTCGCTTCTTTCCCGCAGGAATGGCGCAGGCGACTAACCGTTCATTCACCAAGATCGCCTAAACTCGAATGCGTGCGCGTGCATCTGCCGACGCGATGAGCTTTCGTTCAATCGCACCGAGCTATGTGGGCGTTGTGGACCGAGCAAGCATCATCGATCTGATCCAACGTTTGTCGCACCTCGTCGAGGCGCCCCGCGCGGTGATCTGCCGGCTGGCGCGCGACGAATGCTCGATGCCAGCCGTGTGAACTACGCGCGTGCTGCCGGACGCGTCGTAGCCCTCCGGAAGACGCAGCACTCACAAGTCGACATTGACGTCCGCGTCAGCGCCGGCGGAAGATCAGGTAGTTTGCGACGCGACCTTCGCGCGTGGCTTTCCGGCCGTAGCGTGTCATCGTGTAGCCCGCCCAGGGAAGGCGCCAGTCATCGGCGCGCTCGGCCGTCCAGGCGAACTCCGGCGCGCGCAGCAGATGCCACAAGGTCCAGGCGCAATAGTCCGAGATGTCGCTGACGAAACGGAACTCGCCATCCGGCTTGAGGACGCGCGCCATCGCGGCGATGGTCGCGTCCTGCACGAAGCGCCGTTTCCAATGGCGCCGCTTCGGCCAGGGATCGGGATGGATCAGGTCGATACGCTGCAGCGATTGCGGCGGCAGCCAGGCGAGGAGCTCGGCGGCGTCGCCCGCGAACAGCCTGATGTTGCCGATATTGTCGGCCTCGATCGCAGCCAGGATCTTGGCCATGCCGTTGACATAAGGCTCGCAGCCGATGAAGCCCGTCGTCGGAAACGTCTTCGCTTCCGCGGCCAGATGTTCGCCGCCGCCGAACCCGATTTCGAGCCGCAGCGCGTCGATCGAGGAATCAAGCAGCCCGGGAAGCGCGGTCTCTGCAGGCGACGAGAGATCAAGTGCGAGGTGCGGCAGCAGCTGCTCCACCAGCCCGGCCTGGTGAGCCCGCAGCTTGTGGCCCTTGCGCCTGCCAAAGAACGAGCCCTGATGATGCGGAGCCTCGGTATCGGTGTGATCGTCGTCGACGGGCATGGTGATCGCGGCGCTCATCGCAGGGTCTGATAGAGACGGTGAAGGAGCCGCGCCCGCGGCTCGATCGAAGAGATGTACATCTGCTCGTAATGCGTATGCGCGCCCTTGCCGTCGACGCCGAGCCCATCGAGCGTTGCGGTGAATGGCGCCGTGAAATTGCCGTCGGAGCCACCGCCCGTATAGGTGTCCTCAAGTTCGAAGCCGAGTTCTTCCGCGAGGGATCTCGCATGCTCGAACAGGGCCGCCCCGGCATTGCCCTTCACGTAAGGCGGCCGGTTCACCTCGCCCTTCACTTCGACGGAAACGCCGTCGCTGCGCGAGGTCAGCCCGAGGATCTTGGGCAGAATCTCGTCGGCATCTGCCGGCGTCGGCAGCCGCGCATCCACCTCCGCATGGGCCTCTTCCGCGATCACGTTGGGACGCGTGCCGCCGCGGACGACGCCGACATTCACGGTGATCCCACGCTCGGGATCATTGAGCGCTTCCAGCGTATGGATCACGTTGGCGAGTTCGCGGATCGCACTACGACCGTCCTGCGGACGCGCGCCGGCGTGGGCGGGGATGCCGCGGATCGCGACGTCGAAGCGCGCGACGCCCTTGCGTCCGGTGACGATCTTGCCACCGTCGCGCGCGGGCTCGGTCACCAGGACGTATTTGGCCTTGCGGCCTTCCTCCTCGATCAGCGCGCGCGATGTCGGACTGCCGATCTCCTCGTCCGAGACGAACAAATGAGTAATGCCGAGCGGTGAGCGTTCGCCCGCGATGCAGAGCTGACGGAAGGCGTGATAGGCGAGGTATGCGCCGCCCTTCATGTCGTAGATCCCCGGGCCGAAGGCGACGTCGCCTTCGATCGAGAACGGCAGGCGCTCGATGAAGCCGATCGGATGCACCGTATCGAGATGGCTGAGGATCAGGATGCCCGGCTCGTCCTGTCCCCACGAAGAACGGACCACGAGATGGTCGCCGCAGCCGTCCCGCCCAGCGATGCGTTCGATCGTGGCGTCAAGCCCGCGATAGCCGTCGGCGACCAGCGAGACCAATCGGTTGACCTGATCGGGCGCGTCGGTCGGTGTTTCGATCTCCACCCATCGGCGGATGCCCTCGAGGATTGTGCGACTATCGAACGGCTTGGTCGTGGCGGTCATGAGCTTCGCAAATCGTTCCCGATGGTTACTGAATGGTAGCGGGTGGGGAGCGGCGTCATGCACCCGTGGCGCATGCCTGAGTGCTGCACGGTCCCGGGCGCCACATGCGCACAAAACGATTTAGAGCGCGACAGCGTTTCCCGAAGGGGAGCCATCGCGCTCTATTGGTCGTGATCCCACTCGTCTATCGGCTCATTGGTTTTGCGGAACGCGGCGTGCCCGGCGCGACGTTCGCAAAACCTGCTCTGCTAATGGCCCCCCGAGGCGCTGACATTCATATGAGAGGTGGCCGCAATAGGAATGTCAGCGCCGGCGCATCAGCTAGCCTTCTTCCGGCGCTTCGCGATCAGCAATCTGCTCGACCAGGTCGACGATGCTGCGGCGAAGCTTGGAATCGTGGATCCGCGTGAATGCGCGGGTCAACGCCAGTCCTTCAGAGGTTGCCAGAAAATCGGACACATAGGCCGGAGAAGCACCTTCGCCGAATGCCTCGCCGTTGATGCCGCCACTCGGAACCCCTTCGAACAGGAAGGAGACCGGAATCTGCAGAACCTCTGATATCTGCTGAATCCGGCTGGCGCCGACACGATTGGTGCCTTTTTCGTACTTCTGTATCTGCTGGAACGTGAGTCCGAGAGCCTCACCGAGTTTTTCCTGGCTCATGCCCAACATGATACGGCGCATCCGCACCCGGCTGCCGACATGCTTGTCAACAGGGTTGGGCGCTTTCGTCGACATCTCTCAACTCCTTAGAATCAGGGGCCCCGGAACGAGGCGGTCGCAGTATGCCTCAGGCGCTCACACCGTCAATTTATGCTCGCATGTCGTACTAACGAAGACGGACCGAGCAAAGAACTGAGCGGCTCATGCTGCCGCGCGACAATGCGAATTGCAGCCGCTATCTGTCAACACTTGGGGTTTTGCTTGTCAAAAAAAATCTTACGCACCCGGAAAGAATCGAGAGTTTGCGGGTGTCAGGGAAGCTTTTGAGCAACACGTCTGCGAACGACGGTGCTCAGGGCGATCACTAACAGGATCACCGCAGGGATATCGCCGGCCCGCGCATAGATGGTCGGCTGCAGCGCAACAGGCAGCGCCGCGTCGAGCACGCCCTCTGCGCCGAGAGGCAATTGCGCGATGATACGGCCTACAGGATCGATAACTGCTGAGATTCCAGTGTTCGCTGATCGAACTAATGGAACGCCTTGCTCGATCGCACGCCATTGCGCTTGCTGCAGGTGCTGATGAGGACCGGTCGAAATGCCGAACCAGCCATCATTTGTTAGGTTGACGATCCATCCGGGCCTCTCTTCTCCGGCGCTGTCGCTCGGAAAAATCGCCTCGTAGCAGATCAAAGGAAGAACACGTGGTGCGTGTGGCACGTCCAGGTTGTGCCGGGTGGTTCCGGATATGAAGCCCCCTTGCACCCTGGTCAGCTGCTCGAGGCCGATCCGTTCCAGCCAGTCCTGGAACGGCAGATACTCGCCGAACGGCACCAGATGGAGCTTGTCGTAGACGGACAGCACGGCGCCATCATGATCGATGACATAGATCGAGTTGTAGGCGCGGGTGATGGGCGCGTTCCGCGGCCCGTCCGGGGCGCGGACCGAACCGGTGATCAGCACCGTGCCGGGCGAGAGCAGGTCGGCGATCCGGGCCATCGCATCAGGCTCGCGGGTCAAAAAGAACGGAAACGCCGATTCCGGCCAGATCAGAACGTTGGTATCCCGCACCCCGGTGGCGCGCGGACCCGAGGCGCGGTCGGACAGCGCCAGATAGCGGCGCATCACGTCGGCCTTGGCGCCATAGTTGAATTTGACGTCCTGCTGCAGGTTCGGCTGCATGATCCGGAGCTTGAGATCGGCCACCAGTGCCGTCGGGTGCAGGCCGAGCCGGATGGCGCCGAACACGCCCATTAGGACGAGCAGGGCGGCCGCCGCAGCCGGTACCTGCCAGGTGTCGCGCCAGGACTTGCCGTCGATCAGCACCGCTGGGCTCGCGAACATCGCGATCGCCAGGAACGTCATGCCCCACAGCCCGATCAGCGAGGTCGACTGCGCCAGAGCAAGCGGCTGGGACAGCGCGTAACCGAACGTGTTCCAGGGGAAACCGGTCAAGGCATGGCCGCGCAGCCACTCGCTCGCCGTCAGGCAGACCGCCAGCGCCAGGATGCGGCTTGGATCACGGGTCCAGATCAGGCGCGCCAGCGCGAAGCCGAGTGCAGGGAACAGCGCCAGATAGGCCGGCAGCCCGAGCACCGCGAACGGCATCAGCCAGGCGAAGGTCTGGGCATCGACCAGGAAGGCGTGACCGATCCAGTACAGGCCCGGGACGAAATAGCCCATGCCGAAGCAAAAGCCGGCCAGCGCGGCCGCTGGAACGCCGCGTCGCCGGCCCGCGGCCGCGCCGTCGATCAGCCAGACCACCACCGGAAAGGTGACGATCAGCACCGGCCAGGCATTGAACGGCGCCATCGCGAGCGAGGACAGCGCACCTGCGGCGAGCGCGATGGCGGCACGTTTCCAGCTCCAGGCCAGGACGACGCCGAGGGCGAGGCCGCGAATCGTCGACGGACGGATCACTGCGAGCCGGCTCCGTCACCTGGTGGCGGGCTGTTGTCTTCAGCGCCCGGCGCCGGGTCGCCATCCGG
>JBARNF010001160.1:0-2394 GCA_049802835.1 Bradyrhizobium sp. | reverse complement strand
ACGGCGCCCGCCGCTTCGCCCAGGTCACGCAGGAGAATGTCGGCCGCCCGTTCGCCATCGTGCTCGACAACGAGGTGATCTCGGCGCCGGTGATCCGCGAGCCGATCCTCGGCGGCTCCGGCCAGATTTCCGGCAGCTTCACCGTGCAGGCGGCGAACGACCTCGCCATCCTGCTGCGCGCGGGCGCGCTGCCCGCGCCGCTCACCATCATCGAGGAGCGCACCGTCGGCCCCGGCCTCGGCCAAGACTCGATCGAGAAGGGCAAGCACGCATCCTATGCCGGCGCGGCCCTGGTGATCGTCTTCATGCTCGTCACCTACGGCCTGTTCGGCTTGTTCGCCAATGTCGCCGTCGCCATCAATGTGGGGATGATCTTCGGCGTGCTGTCGCTGCTCAACGCGACGCTGACGCTGCCCGGCATCGCCGGCATCGTGCTGACCGTCGGCATCGCGGTGGACAGCAACGTGCTGATCTACGAGCGCATCCGCGAGGAGATTCGCGGCGGGCGCTCGGCCATTACCGCCATCGACGCCGGTTTCACCCGCGCGCTCGCGACCATCCTCGACTCCAACATCACCACGTTCATCGCCGCAGCCGTGCTGTTCTTCATCGGCACCGGTGCGGTGCGCGGATTTGCGGTCACGCTGGGTATCGGCATCATCACCACGCTGTTCACGGCCTTCACGATGACACGGCTGATCGTCGCGTGGTGGGTGCGCATGGTTCGTCCGCAGACCGTGCCGATCTGAGCTTGCGGTCCGAGCAAACGAGAAAGATAAAAGTGCGCCTCCTTCGCATCGTACCGGACGACACCAAGTTCGACTTCATCCGCTTTCGGCGGATCAGCTTTCCCATTTCCGCGCTGCTGACGATCGTGGCGATCCTGCTCTACTTCTTCCATGGCCTGAATTTCGGCATCGACTTCCGCGGCGGCACGCTGATGGAGGTCCAGGTGAAATCCGGCCCGGCCGACCTCGCCAAGATGCGGTCCACCCTGACCGAGCTCAATCTCGGCGAATTCCAGTTGCAGCAGTTCGGCGGGCCCTCCGATGTGCTGATCCGCCTCGCCCAGCAGCCGGGTGGCGAGGAGGGGCAGCAGGCCGCCGTCCGCAAGGTGCGCGCCGCGCTCGGGCCCGACGTCGAATATCGCCGCGTGGAGGTGGTCGGCCCGCGCGTATCCGGCGAGCTCCTGTCGCACGGCACCATCGGCATCTTCGTCGCCATCATGGCGATCCTGGTCTATCTCTGGTTCCGCTTCGAATGGCAGTTCGCGCTCGGGGCGATGATCGCGAACGTGCACGACATCGTGCTCACGCTCGGCTTCATGTCGGTGACGCAGATCGACTTCGACCTGACCAGCATCGCGGCGCTGTTGACCATTCTCGGCTACTCGCTCAACGACACGGTCGTCATCTACGACCGGATTCGCGAGATGTTGCGCCGCTACAAGAAGATGCCGATGCCGGAGCTGCTCAACGCCTCGATCAACTCGACCCTGTCGCGCTCGGTGATCACCCACGTCACCGTGTCGCTGGCGCTGCTGGCGCTGCTGCTCTATGGCGGGCAGGCGATCCACAGCTTCACCGCCACCATGATGTTCGGGGTGGTGCTCGTCGGCACCTACACGTCGGTGTTCATCGCCTCGCCGATCCTGATCTATCTCGGCGTCGGCACGGCCCGGCGCGGCGGCGCCGAGACCGAGGAGGCCGAGGCCAAGCCCGAGAAGGCCAAGCCCGAGAAGACGAAGCCGGCGGGCCGGCCCGCGCGCTAGGCATGGCGCTCGACCGCGACAGCCCGCATCTGCCCTATCCGGCGACGATCGAGTCCTATGGCAATGGCGGCTTCCGTTTCGCCGGGATGTCGCACCACGGCTCGATCCTCTGCATCTCCGAGGGCATCTGGGCGTCGAACGAGACCGTGCCCGCCGCCATCGGCGAGGCGACCCTGGCGCTCGTCTTCTCCAGCCGGCCTGCAATCGAGCATTTTCTCATCGGAACCGGGCGCGATCCGTGGCGGATTCCCGAAACACTGCGCGCGCGCTTTCGCGAGCACGGCATCGTCGCGGAGGCGATGTCGACGGCGGCGGCGGTGAGCACCTACAATACGCTGCTGGCCGAGCGGCGGCGGATCGGCGCGCTGCTGATCGCGGTCGCCTGAACAGCGGACGATCTATCTTCTTCAGGCGTTTCCACTGCGAACAGAGTGCGTTCCGCTGGAATACGCGACAGGTCGGGCGTCGTGCAGGACAATTATGCCCATTGCGAAGCGCTGGTGCGCGAGGCGGACAAGGACCGCTTTCTCGCCAGCCTGTTTGCGCCCGCCGACAAGCGGCACCATCTGTTCGCGCTCTATGCCTTCAATCTCGAGATCGCACGGGTGCGCGAGGTGGTGCGC
>JBARNF010001159.1:0-1921 GCA_049802835.1 Bradyrhizobium sp. | reverse complement strand
CGCAGCGTGGCGAGCTGGTCGGGCAGCTCGTGCAGGTGGCCCTTGCCGGAGCCGATGAACGCCGAGGGAACCTGGCCGGTCAGGCACAGGATCGGCGCGCTGGCGCCGTAGGCGGAGCAAAGCGCCGCGGTGGAGTTCAGCACGCCAGGTCCCGGCACCACCGAATACACGCCGACCTTGCCAGTAGATTTCGCGTACCCGAACGCCATGTAGGCGGTGGTCTGCTCGTGGCGCGGGCCGATCACCTTGATGCGGTCGCTCGCGCGCGCGAACGCGTCGAACAGATGATACGTCTGCACGCCCGGCAGGCCGAAGACAGTGTCCACGCCGTGCTGAAGCAACGATCGCACGATGGCGTCACCGCCGGTCATTCTTGTGCTCATAGTCCTCCGCTCGAGGCATCTCAGGAAATGTCATCCTCGCGCAGGCGGGGATCCAGAAGTGCTTAGCCAAACTGATCAGCCTGGGTTCCCGCCTGCGCGGGAACGACAAGACTTGATCGGAGCCTTCATCGGCCACACTGATCTAACCCCACACCTCGCGCGCCACCTCGACGATCAGCTCGAGCTTGCGCCACTGATCGGCTTCGGTCAGCGCGTTGCCATGATGTGTGCTGGAGAAGCCGCACTGCGGGCTCAAGCACAGGTCCTCCAGCGGCACGTACTTCGCCGCTTCGTCGATGCGGCGCTTGAGCGTGTCCTTGGATTCCATCTCCGCATTCTTGCTGGTGACGAGCCCGAGCACGATCTTCTTGCCCTTGGGCACGAAGCGCAGGGGCTCGAAGCCGCCGGCACGCTGGGTATCGTACTCGAGGAAGTAGCCGTCGACGTCCAGGGCGCCGAACACCACCTCGGCCACCGGCTCGTAACCTCCGGAAGCCATCCAAGTGCTCTTGAAGTTGCCACGACACGTGTGAATGGTGACCGTCAACCCGGCCGGGCGATCGCGCAAGGCGGCGTTGATGGCGTCTGCATAGGTGCGCGGCGCACGCTCCGGGTCGTCGCCTCGCTCGCGGTAGCCCGCCCGGATCTTCTCGTCGCAAAGATAGGCGAAGCTCACGTCGTCGAGCTGCAGGTAGGTGCAGCCAGTCGCCGCGAGGTCGCGGATCTCCTCCCGGTAGGCTTGTGCGCAGTCGGCCCAGAACTCGTCCAGCTCGGGGTAAGCCGCCCGGTCGATCGCAGGGCGCCCGCCGCGCAGATGCAACATCGACGGGGAAGGGATGGTCAACTTCGCCGTACCCTTGGTGATCGACTTGAGAAACTTGAACGGCTCGACCATCACCGGGTGCGAGCGCCGCACCTTGCCGGTGACATTGAGGACCGGCACCGCTTCGTCGGCGCCGTGGAACGCGGCGGTGCCGGGATCGACAACCGCCTCGACGCCCTCGAGGCCCTCGAGGAAATCGATGTGCCACCAATCACGCCGGAACTCCCCGTCGGTGATCGCGGACAGGCCCACCGCCTCCTGCTTTGCCACTGCGTCTCGAATGCAGCGGTCTTCGATGTCGCGCAGCGCCTCGCGGCCGATCTCGCCTGTCTTCGCGGCGGCGCGGGCTCTCTGCAGCTCGGGCGGGCGCAGCAGGCTGCCGACCTGGTCGGCCCGGAACGGGGGGTTCGATTGCAGCGGCATGGCTGAGTTCTCCCGTGGCACGGACTGAAGTGTAACGGGCGCGGCCCGGTGTGCCAACGAATCGCGAGCGGGCCGGAGGCAGGGTAGCAGGCCGGCTCGCATGGTATGCCGCACGCAACACGATCGTACGGTTCGAGTCAGGCCAGACCCTTCACAAGCACGGACGCACCGCTGAACACCAGCAGCACGCTGATGAAGCGCGCTACCTGCAACGGCGTCAGCCTGCCATGGAGACGGTGGCCGATGAAGAACCCGAGCAGGACCAACGGCACCAAGGCGGCGAACGCGAGCC
>JBARNF010001158.1:0-2913 GCA_049802835.1 Bradyrhizobium sp. | reverse complement strand
CCGAACGGCGCCGGCAAGACGACGCTGTTCCGCATGATCACCGGGCAGGAGAAGCCGGATGCCGGCACCATCACCGTCGGCGAGACCGTGCATCTCGGCTATGTCGACCAGTCGCGCGATGCGCTCGACGGCAACAAGACCGTGTGGGAGGAGATTTCCGGCGGCAACGAGCTGATCCTGCTCGGCAAGAAGGAAGTGAATTCGCGCGGCTATTGCTCGTCGTTCAACTTCAAGGGCGCCGACCAGCAGAAGAAGGTCGGCGCGCTTTCCGGCGGTGAACGCAACCGCGTGCATCTCGCCAAGATGCTGAAGTCCGGATCCAACGTGCTGCTGCTCGACGAGCCGACCAACGACCTCGACGTCGACACCCTGCGCGCGCTCGAAGAGGCGCTGGAGGATTTCGCCGGCTGCGCCGTCATCATCAGCCATGACCGCTGGTTCCTCGACCGCATCGCGACCCACATGCTGGCCTTCGAGGGCGACAGCCATGTCGAATGGTTCGAGGGCAACTTCCAGGACTACGAGAAGGACAAGATGCGCCGGCTCGGCCAGGACAGCGTCATTCCGCACCGGGTCAAGTACAAGAAGCTGACGCGCTGACCTTCGATATCGCGAGGCGCGACGCTGTCTCTCGTCCGGGACAAAGCGTCGCGCCCATGCTGCGGCCAGTTGTCGCTTCCATGCGCTGTATGATTGCGTAGATAGACGTTCCGCAATTCAATCTGGTCACGAGAAATCACATCATGTCTTCTCCCGACGCGCCCCGGTCCTCCAAGGGCGTAGCGCTGCGCCCCATTCCGATGCTGATCTTCGGCTCACGCTGGCTGCAGCTGCCGCTCTATGTCGGATTGATCATCGCGCAGGGTGTCTATGTGGTGCTCTTCCTCAAGGAGCTTTGGCATCTCTTCTCGCATGCCTTCGACTTCTCCGAGCAGCAGATCATGCTCGCCGTGCTCGGCCTGATCGACGTCGTCATGATCTCGAACCTGCTCGTGATGGTGATCGTCGGCGGCTACGAGACGTTCGTGTCGCGGCTCAATCTTCAGGGACACCCCGACGAGCCCGAATGGCTCAGCCACGTCAATGCCAGCGTGCTGAAGATCAAGCTGGCGATGGCGATCATCGGCATCTCGTCGATCCATCTGCTGCGCACCTTCATCGAGGCCGGCGCTCTCTCTTCGGGAAAGTCGAGCTACACCGAGACCGGCGTGATGTGGCAGACCATCATCCACACCGTCTTCATTCTCTCGGCGATCGGCATCGCGCTGGTCGACAAATTGTCGAATGCCGCGATCGAAGAGGCGAAGCAGTCGGCGGGTCATTGAGGACGGAGGAGTCGAGTTCCACGGCTCGGCCCCCTGACGTTCACAACGGCCGCGGCCTATGGTACCCCTCGGGAATGGCTCGGCAGTTGCTACTCCGTTTGCGCAAGCTCGTCCTGGTCGCTCTGGCGCTCGGCACGTTTGGCGATGGTCAAGCGAGAGCGGCCGACTCCGCCTTCACGCAGTTCGTAAGTTCGCTCTGGCCCGAAGCCAAAGAGCAGGGTGTTTCGCGCGCGACCTTCGACACCGAGGCGCGGGGGCTGGAGCCCGACTACAAGCTCCCCGACCTGCTGCTGCCCGGTCGTCCTGCCACCGGCGCCCCGGCGCAGGCCGAGTTCGTGCAGGTTCCGGCCGACTACATCAAGGAAGCGTCGATCGCTCGGCTCGCCGCGCATGGCCAGGAGCTCATCCGGCAATATCGCCCGGCGCTGGCCGAGATCGAACGCCGCTTCGGCGTGCCCGGTCCGATCGTGCTCGCCATCTGGGGCCGGGAGACCGATTTCGGCCGTTACGCACTGCCCTATGACGCGCTGCGCGTGCTCGCGACCCAGGCCTACGTCGGCCGGCGGAAGGAGCAATACCGCACAGAGTTCATCATGGCGCTGAAGATGCTGAGCGACGGCGTCGTGGCGCGTCGCGATCTGCGCGCGTCCTGGGGCGGCGCGGTCGGCCTGACCCAGTTCCTGCCGTCGGAGTACTATAAGCACGGCGTCGATCTCGACGGCGATGGCAAGGTCGATCTCTGGCATTCGGTGCCGGACGCGCTGGGATCGGCTGCGCAGCAGCTTGCCAACAAAGGATGGCAGAGCGGGGTGCGCTGGGCCTATGAGGTCAAGCCGCCCGCCAAAGTCGACTGCACGATGGGCGTCCCGGAGGTGAAGAAGCCGATCGGCGAATGGTTGCGCGCCGGCTTCGCCCTGGCCCGCGATCAGCGATTGAGTGCGGCCGAACTGCAGCAGCCGGCGTCGCTGCTGCAGCCCGAAGGCATTTATGGACCGGCGTTCCTGACCACGGCCAACTACTTCGTGATCAAGGAGTACAATTTCTCCGATCTCTACGTGCTGTTCGTCGGACATCTGGCCGATCGCATGACCAGCCCGGCACCGTTTGCGACGCCGTGGTCGGCGTCGCAGCAGCTTCGGAGCAAAGACGTCGAGGCGATGCAAAAGGGGCTGACCCGGCTTGGCCTCTACGGCGACAAGCTGGACGGCAAGGCCGGCATGCAAACCCGCGCCGCGCTCGGCGCATTTCAGAAAAAGGCGGGCTTGAAAGTGGACTGCTGGCCGAGCGAGACCGTGCTGCAGGCGATCAACGCCGCGCGTTGACGCCCCGGGCCTATAGAGGAACGCCGGCAGCAAAAAGCCCGGCCGCAGGGCCGGGCTTTGCCGCATCGAGATGCGTCGTCAGGATCAGTAGCAGACGCGAACCGGGCGAACCACCCAGCCATAGCCGTCCCAATAGCGCTCACGGCGCCACACACACGGCGGCGGGCCCGGGGGCGGACCTTCGACATAGACCGGGCCGCCATAGGCTGGACGGCTGGACGCGATCGCGCCGCCGAGCAGGGCGCCGCCGATCAGGCCAGCAGCCA
>JBARNF010001157.1:0-2392 GCA_049802835.1 Bradyrhizobium sp. | reverse complement strand
CAGCTGGTGTGGGGGCTGCAGCCCTGCGAGCTGTGCCTGAAGCAGCGCTGGGCCTATTACGCGATCGTGCCGCTCGGGTTGGTGATCGCGCTCGTGGCCCCCCGCGGCGCGCCGCGCGGGCTGGTATGGGGCGGGCTCGGCCTCATCGCGCTGGCCGCCCTCGGCAATGCCGGGCTCGGCGTCTATCATTCGGGCGTCGAATGGGGTTTCTGGCCGGGGCCGACTGAATGCACCGGGCCGATCGGCAATCTCGGCAGCGCCGGCAGCCTGCTGGAGCGGCTCGACAGCGTCCGCATTGTGCGCTGCGACGAGGTGCAGTGGCGCTTCCTCGGCCTGTCGCTCGCCGGCTACAGCGTGCTGATCTCGCTTCTCATCGCCGCCGTCGCCGGCTGGGGCGCCGCCCGGAAGTCAGCCGCCGCCTAGTCGTCGACGTCGTCCTGCGGCCGTCCGAACAGGTGGACGATGCCGGGGGTGGCGATGGTGACGAACACGAACCGCGACAAATGATGCGCGCCGACGAAGATCGGGTCGATGTGCAGGGTCAGCGCCAGCGCCATCATCGCGTCCATCGCGCCGGGCGCGAACGCTACGATCGTGTCGGAGAAGCGCACATGCGTGGTGAGCACGATGACGGCGACGAATGCGGCTGATATCGCGACCGCGATCGCAAACGAGCCGAGCGCAGCACGGACGTGGCCGGCCAGGGTCTTGATCCGCATCCGCGCGAAGCGGCTGCCGATCAGGGCACCGATGCCGACCAGCGCGATGCCGCGCATCCATTCCGGCAGGCCGCCCTCGACGAGATCAGCGCCGTGCAGCACGCCGCTCGCGACCATTGCGCCGAACAGCCAGCTCGCCGGAAACTTGATCAGCTGCATCAGCACCGCGGCGGCCAGCGAGGCCACCAGCAGCGCGAGCAGGCCGAGCGGTGAGGCGACCGCCAGGCTCAGCGAGGGCGAGGACGACGGCGCCACGCCGGCAAGCGCGAGCACCAGCGGCAGCGCCGCGGTCAGGATGATCACCCGCAGGGTCTGCACGACCGCAATCGCCGGCAGGTCGGCGCCACGCTCGACCGCGAGAATCGTGATCTGCGACAGCGCGCCCGGGCTGCCGGCAAGCAGTGCCGAGGTGCGGTCCCAGCCATGGACGCGCTGCAGGTAGAGGCTGGAGCCGAAGGTCGAGCAAAAGGTCGCGAGCGCGAGCAGCGCGACCGTCAGCGGATAGGCGCTGACATGGTTGATCAGCTCGCGCGACACCACCGCGCCGATCGAGATGCCGAGCAGCAGCAGCACGGTCTGGGTGAGGATCGGCGGCATCGCCAGCGGTCGGCCGGCGATCGCCGCGATCGCGGTTGCGATCATGGCACCCGAGATCAGGCCGCCCGGCAGGTGGGCGACGAGAAAGATCAGGCCGCCGGCGGTGCCGAGGGCGAGCGTCTCGAGCGCGCTCAGGGTCTTGGCGCGGCTCGGCAGGTCGAACGGGAGGGAGGAGATGATCTGGCGCACGGCGCCTTATGCCAAAGGCGTGCCTTGCGAACAATTCCCGCGGCTGCGCAGGCGCCATGCGCCCACGCAGCGGCCGGCGCCGCTCGCTTCGAAGCCGGCTTCGAGACCCAGTTGGGGATTCACTCGGGGATTGACTTGGGGCAGGTCACTTCTGGGCAGGTCACTTCTGTGAAGGTCACTTCGGCTTGTCGGCTGCGCTCGCAGCCGCGGCCTTGTCGCGCTTGCAGGCGGAGCGGAATTTGCCGCGGGCCCTGCCGCGCAGCCCCTGGTCATCGGCCTCCTTGGAGCACGCGACCGAGATTGCCCGGCGCGCCGGCTTGTCCATGGTCGCGAACTTGTCGGTGGCGGCGTCGGGTCGCGACGGCAGCGTCAACGCCGGTTGCGACGAGGCGGGGCCCGCAGCCAACAGGGTGGCGATGGCGGCGGCCGCAGCAGCCGCGCGGGCGGAGAGAGTCATGCTGAAATCCTCGATTGGACAGCGTCGCGCGCGTCCGACGATGCTGAACCCGGTGTGAATGGAATGGGCCGGATCGACGCACGACGCAAATTATATTTTCGCGCGCCGGCGGTCCCGCCCGCCTTGTCGGCCGCGGACCTCTCGCTAGAATTGTGGTCCCATTCATCATGCTCCACAGGGAGATCGAGGATGAGTTTTCACGTTAGATCATTCGCTGCTTCGTCATTCGCTGCTTCGTCATCGGCGGCCTCGTCATTAGCGGCGTTGGCCATTGTCGGCCTGACAGTGTTCGCCGCCGCACCGGCCCAGGCGCTGACCGCGCAGGAATGCAGCGCCAAGTACAAGCAGGCGAAGGAGGCCGGGACGCTCAACGGCCAGAAGTGGAATGATTTCCGCAAGGCCCAGTGCGGCAGCGACGCCACCGCTGCAG
>JBARNF010001156.1:0-2908 GCA_049802835.1 Bradyrhizobium sp. | reverse complement strand
GATCACCATCGTAAAGATCGCCTGCCAGAACCAGCGCGTCGACTCGTTCTTCCAGACACAGATCGACGATCCGCACGAAAGCCCGCCGCGTTGCGTTCCCAATCAGGTCAGCAAGATCGGGATTGCGCAGGGCAAGCGAACGAAGCGGAGAGTCGAGATGGACGTCCGCTGCGTGGACGAAGCGATACGATGCGATGGTCCCCTCCCTTTATCTTAATTCGATTCCCGACAACCTAACCCTTCGGCCGCGAAACCGCACCGAAGCCTGCTACGTCGGGCCCCTCCCGGGTGCCGATATTTTCATTATTCCCTAAGCCCCTCATCTCATTGATCCTTCGCGTTGCGGATCTAACCGTACGGGCCGCTTTATCTTGGGCCTCCGTTGGCCTGCTGACATTGCTAGGTTGCGTGCCCGCGCGACGATCCGCAAAGTCGCGGCGCCTCGATGAAATTGCCGAAACGCTTCTGCCACGGACGGATCGAGAAAGCTGGTCGTTGTCTGCGCATCTGCCGGTGGTGTTAGAAGTCCAGCGGGTACGCCATGCTGCCATCCACGGGCGGCCCGGAAGCTCACAACCAAATGCCCGAACGTGGGATACGCATGGTCTAAATGAGCTTCGGAAAACGTGATCAGCTCATCTGATAGGTCGCACGGTACACGGCCAGCGCTATCGCCATATGTCTCGAAGTGGCGCTTCTTCGCCGCAAGAAGGTCAACCGCGACCGCCCCTCTGCAGGCATCATAGAATTCCTGCGCATTCGACTTCGGCTGGCCCTTTACCGCGTCGATATAGCTGAAGTCGGTATCGGTCCCGTCGGTCCTGTGGACCCAAAAGCCAGGTGTCGAGTAAGTCTCCCCGACGTTTAGTCGCCGAAAAAAATGCCCGATGCCGGTCCCAATCTTTGACGGGCTATTACTGATGACGGCGTCATAGCGCTCCAGGAGAGCGACCAGATCATCATGATCCGAGCGACCTTCCACAACCTGATTATCGGAATGACGCCGAAGCATGTCCTTGAAATACGCTAGCGCCGCTGTCTGCGTCCGCCAGGACCGGCCATTCGGCAAATTGATCTGCTTCGCCATCTTTTATACTGGAGAATTGCTTTCACCCGTCGACTCATAAATGACGATCTTAGCGACGATGTTCAATGAAACATCACCATTTGGTCATTCGGCGGATCGGAAGAAGATTCCTTGAATTTGACTCCGCGGACGCCACCAACATCTCTAGCAACGCACGTGATATGGTAGTTGGTATTGACTGCGCGCCACTCCCTCGCCGCACCCCGTCCTCCAGCGTTCTTGGCTGTCCGGAAGATGTAGTCATCCCCCGATGAAAATTGCGACCTGCGAACTCGCCGCTTGCCAGAATGCTTTGGCAAACGGCTCGCATGATCGCGGCGTGGGTACCCGTATCTAACGCGTTGAACGAGCCACGCATTTAGAGTTGCATAGCGGTGTTGCCGGATAGCCGGCGCAGCGCCGCCACCTTTGAAAGCGATCTTCGCGCAATCAGCTCTAAATTTCAACCGGTAATTGCCGCTTCTCGTGCTCCGGCATCGTCACCCAGTAATGAGGCTTCGATGCCCTACAAAACAGTCTTCCGAATAAGATCAGCGCTGTCCGAAAGCATTGTGCGTTGCACATTCATTTGCGCCATCTGCGCGACCCGCGCCGACGGAAGGAAGCGTTTCATCTCCGCGTAAAGCGCTGTTGCTATCGCGTCTCTTGCCAGTTCTTCGAGACGGACTGCCGCCTTCACGGCAATATCGGGGGTGCCGTAATCGGCGAATTTCTTCAGAACCATCTCGCGATCACGTGTCGCCCTTAGCTTGTTGAGGAGGAGCCAGACGTCCCACACATCGCGAAATTAAGAGCGGCCCTTGCGGTCCAACGCGACCGCCTTATCCGCAAGGATCTCATTCGGGGTCTCGGCGTTGAGGATCACATCCTGAATCTGGACCAAGCCTGGCGTTGCACTGACCGTTAGCGGTTTGGAATCGTAGGACGGGACGTTGGCGAACTCGATCTTGATACGCGACTTCGACGTCGGGCTGACCGGCACCATAATTTGGCATGCGGCGAATTGGATCAATAGCTTAACGCGCCGATTCACAGGTGCCAAGGCACGCGATTGCGGGCAGCGCTGCGATATTTGGAGTCTCCGCGCCGCCCGCCATCAGTCATGCCCGATCCTGCGGCGTCTGCGAGATGGCGGGCGCATCTATCGCCCCGTCCGCAGCGAATGCCTCCTTTCCCTTTACAGACCAGAGCGCTCGGGCCTGTTCGCCTTGATCGCTTTTGAGCTTGTCTGCCATCCAGAGCAGCGCACCGAGAATGATGGCGCGATCATCGCCGGTCAGGTGCACTATACCGGCTTTGACCGTAAGGCCGCCGAGTTCGATGAGATGCCGCGTGCGCCTGCGGCGCTCGACCTGCCACGTGCGCATGTCATGTCGCGCCCTTGCGGCTTGATCCCGGTTGCGCGCCGCTCGGTTGCGCAGCAGCGCCGTCCATGTTGCGATCAGTTGTTGCCGCATTTCGCCGCGACGCTCCTTGAAAGAACGCGGCCCCGCGCCTGGCCCATGCCTCCCTCTTTCCGGCCTCTGTGGTCTCGGCCAGCACGCTCAGTGCACCGGCAAGTTCGTCGGGGGTTAGTGTGTCAGCCCCGGTGGCGATGACCAATTCGCCGAGCTGGCGCACCTTGCGGGTTTTCAGCCCGCGCGCCTTTTCTTCGAGTGCCTTCAGGTCCGCATCAAAGTCCCTTGGTTTGCGCATCTTCGCCTCCATGAGTGTCGATGGAGAAATGATAGCTGGACGCCCGGCGCAATGGTGTGACGTCATCAGGACGGCCTGGGACGCGGTAGTCCCTCCCGAGAATTTTTCGAGGGAGGGCGCGCTTAT
>JBARNF010001155.1:0-4123 GCA_049802835.1 Bradyrhizobium sp. | reverse complement strand
CAGCTCAACCTCGACTACGCGACTGTGCGGGCGCCGATCGACGGTATCGTCGGCGCCGCCCAGGTCAGCGAGGGCGCGATCGCGGTCCAGAACGAGACCAGCCTGGTGACGATCCAGCAGCTCGACCCGATCTATGCCGATTTCACCCAGTCGGTCAGCGAGCTCAACCGCCTGCGCCGGGCGTTCGAATCCGGCGACCTCGACCAGATCGCGTCCGACGCGATCAAGGTCCGTCTCGTGCTCGACGACGGCACACCCTATTCGCTGCCGGGCAAGCTGCTGTTCTCCGACGCCAAGGTCGATGCCGCCACCGGGCAGGTGACCCTGCGCGGCGAGTTCGCCAACCCGAAGCGCGAGCTGCTGCCGGGCATGTATGTGCGGGTCCGGATCGAGCAGGGCATCGACAGCGACTCCGTCGCGGTGCCGCAGCAGGCGGTGCAGCGCAACGCCGCCGGCGGCTCCGAGGTGTACGTCATCCGTGACGACAATCGCGCCATCACAAGGCCGATCCGTACCGGTCCGATCCAGGATGGACTCGTCCTGATCACCGACGGCCTGCGGGCCGGCGACAAGGTGGTCGTCGATGGCTTCCAGAAGTTTGCCGCCGGCGACAAGGTCGTACCGCAGGCCTGGACCGAGGTCAGCGCAGCGACCCAGATCGAACCGAAGTCAGCGTCCCGGTAACGCCCGATGCCGAGCTTCTTCATCGACAGGCCGATCTTTGCCTGGGTCGTCGCGCTGTTCATCTGCCTGATCGGCGCGATCTCCATTCCGCTGCTGGCGGTGGCGCAATATCCGATCATTGCGCCGCCCTCGATCTCGATCTCGACCAGCTATCCCGGCGCGTCACCCGAGAATCTCTACAACAGCGTCACGCGGCTGATCGAGGAGGAGCTCAACGGCGCCTCCGGCATTCTGAATTTCGAATCGACCAGCGACTCGCTGGGACAGGTCGAGATCACCGCGAACTTCGTGCCGGGCACGTCGACCAACGACGCCTCGGTCGAGGTGCAGAACCGCCTCAAGCGCGTCGAGGCGCGGCTGCCGCGCGCGGTGATGCAGCAGGGCATCCTGGTCGAGGAAGCCTCCGCCGCGGTGCTGCAGATCATCACGCTGCAGTCGACCGACGGCAAGCTCGACGAGATCGGCCTCGGCGACTTCATGATCCGCAATATCCTGGGCGAGATCCGGCGCATTCCCGGCGTCGGCCGGGCCACGCTGTATTCGACCGAGCGCTCGCTGCGCGTCTGGCTCGATCCCGCCAAGCTGACCGGCTACGGCCTCACCGCCGACGACGTCACCAAGGCGATCGGCGCGCAGAACGCGCAGGTTGCCTCAGGCAGCCTCGGCGCCGAGCCCGCGACGACAGCGCAGCGCACCTCGGCGCTGGTCCTCGTCAAGGGCCAGCTCGATTCGCCCGACGAGTTCGGCTCGATCATCCTGCGCGCCAATGCCGACGGCTCGACGGTGCGGCTTCACGACGTCGCCCGCATCGAGATCGGCGGCCTGAGCTATCAGTTCAACACCCGCCTCAACGGCAAGCCGACCGCCGGCCTGTCGGTGCTGCTGTCGCCGACCGGCAACGCGCTGGCGACGGCGAGCGCAGTCGACGCCAAGATGAAGGAGCTGTCGCGGTTCTTCCCGGCCAACATCACCTATGACATTCCGTACGACATCACGCCGGTGGTGAAAGCCTCGATCAAGCGGGTGCTGATGACCCTGGTCGAGGCCGTCGTGCTGGTGTTCGTGGTGATGTTCCTGTTCCTGCAGAACATCCGCTACACCATCATTCCCACCATCGTCGTTCCGGTGGCGCTGCTCGGCACCTGCGCGACCTTGATGCTGGTCGGCTACTCCATCAACATGCTGACGATGTTCGGCATGGTGCTCGCGGTCGGCATCCTCGTCGACGACGCGATCGTCGTGGTCGAGAACGTCGAGCGCATCATGGCGGAAGAGGGGCTGTCGCCAAAGGATGCGACGCGCAAGGCGATGGGCCAGATCACCGGCGCCATCATCGGCATCACCTTGGTGCTGATGGCGGTGTTCGTGCCGATGGCGTTCTTCCCCGGCTCGGTCGGCATCATCTACCGGCAGTTCTCGGTGACGATGGTGGCAGCCATCGGCTTCTCGGCGCTGCTGGCGCTGTCGCTGACTCCGGCGCTGTGTGCGACCTTGCTGAAGCCGGTCGAGGCCGGTCATGGCCACGCCAAAAAGGGTGTGTTCGGCTGGTTCAACCGCTTCATGGACGGCAGCCGCAACCGCTACACCGGCGTGGTCGGCGGCGCGCTGAAGCGCACCGGCCGCCTGATGCTGATCTACGCGATCTTCCTGGTCGGCCTCACCTTCGCCTTCGCCCGTCTGCCCGGCGGCTTCCTGCCGGTCGACGACCAGGGCTTCATCACCACCGACGTGCAGACGCCGGCGGATTCGTCCTATGCGCGGACGCAAGGAGCGGTCGAGGCGGTCGAGAAGTATCTCGCCAAGCGCGAGGGCATCGACAACGTCACCTTCCTCACCGGCTTCAGCTATGCCGGCCAGGGCGTCAACACCGCGCAGGCCTTCATCTCGCTGAAGGACTGGTCGGAGCGCGGCAAGCAGGACAGCGCGGCGGCGCTGGTCGCCGACATCAACCGCGATCTCGCCTCCTTGCGCGATGCCAAGGTCACCGCGCTGCAGCCGCCGCCGATCGACAATCTCGGCAACTCCTCCGGCTTCAGCTTCCGTCTGCAGGACCGCGGCCAGAAGGGCTATGTCGCGCTCACCGCGGCCGCCGACCAGCTGATCGCGGAGGCCAATGCGAGCCCCGTGCTGCAGAAGGTCTATGTCGAAGGCCTGCCGCCCGGACCGCAGGTCAACCTGATGATCGACCGCGAAAAGGCGGGCGCCTTCGGCGTCACCTTCGAGGACATCAACAACACCATCTCGACCAATCTCGGCTCGACTTACGTCAACGACTTTCCGAATCGCGGCCGGATGCAGCGCGTCGTCGTGCAGGCCGATCGCCTGAGCCGCATGAACGCGGACGACATCCTCAACTACAGCGTCAAGAACACGCGGGGCCAGCTGGTGCCGTTCTCGTCGTTCGCGACGATCCAGTGGGCCAAGGGACCGAGCCAGATCGCGGGCTTCAACTACTATCCGGCGATCCGTATCTCCGGCGAGGCCAAGCCGGGCTTTACGTCGGGCGACGCGCTCAAGGAGATGGAGCGGCTCGCCGGCAAGCTGCCGCGTGGCTTCGGCTACGAATGGACCGGCCAGTCGCTGCAGGAGAAGCTGTCGGGCTCGCAGGCGCCGCTGCTGCTCGGGCTGTCGGCGCTGGTCGTGTTCCTATGCCTGGCGGCGCTGTACGAGAGCTGGACCATCCCGCTCGCGGTGCTGCTGACGGTGCCGCTCGGCATTCTCGGCGCCGTCGTCGCGGCCAATCTGCGCGGTCTGTCGAACGACGTCTACTTCACGGTGGCGCTGATCACCATCATCGGCCTCGCCGCCAAGGACGCGATCCTGATCATCGAGTTCGCCAAGGACCTGCGCGCCCACGGCAAGCCGTTGGTCGAGGCCACGATCGAAGCGTGCTCGCTGCGCTTCCGGCCGATCATCATGACCGGTCTCGCCTTCGTCTGCGGCGTGCTGCCGATGTCGATCGCGACCGGTGCCGGCGGCGCCAGCCAGCAGGCGCTCGGCACCAACGTGATGGGCGGCATGATCGCGGTGGTGATCCTGGCGCTCTTGATGGTGCCGGTGTTCTTCGTCTCGGTGCAGCGCGTGCTGGCGGGGGATCGGGAGAAGGTTGTCGCGACAGAAACGGAGGCGTACGGACCTCCGGCGCCGGTGAAGCCATGATGTTTTTGCTTGGCACCGTCGAGCCGCGAACGCGGTGCTAGCCTCTCCCCGCTTGCGGGGAGAGGTCGGATTGCATCGACAGATGCAATCCGGGTGAGGGGGTACAGGTCTAACCACTCGCACTTCCCGTGCGTCTGCCCCTCACCCCGACCCTCATAGGCGCTAGCTTTAGGGTCTGGACAGGACGAATCTCGATATGATTCAAGCTTGGGATGGAGATTCGTCCTGAGATTTCTGATTGCTGGCCCGAAGTGAGAGCGCACCTTCCGGCGGGGATCGA